>CAZGCX010000081.1:0-10233 GCA_964524585.1 uncultured Anaerolineaceae bacterium | reverse complement strand
CGTCGTACTCCTCGATGTGGGAGCCGGCGAACAGAGTGCTGGCATTGGCCGTGCGCTCGACAAACGCACCCGGCTCGAACTGGTTGGTCTCATAGCCACCAGCTGCCGGAGCGCCGGTCGCATCTGCCTGGTACAGCAGCGTGCGAGCGTCGTTGAACGCGGTGTCGTAGGCTGCCCATGCGTCGCAGGCTGCGGTATCCGCAGGTGCATCCGCATCGCAGTCGTCCGGGCGATCCATGGCTGGCTCGCTCACGCCGGCGATCGAGGCGCTAGCCTCGTCAACCACCGGGCCCCAGAAGTGTTCGGGCAGGATCGCGCCCTGCGCCACACCAAACTGCCACTGTGATAGTCCCGGGATCTCATTGAAGAAGTACTTCAGCGTGTAGTCGTCCACCGCCTCGACGTGGTCGAGGATCTCCGGATGGCACTGGTTTGGCCAGTTCGAGGTCAGCTTGAGGTTGATGCAGGTCTCGATTGTAAAGACCACATCGTTGGCCGTGATCGGCGTGCCGTCGCTCCACTGTGCGTCATCGCGCATTGCCACGGTGATGGTATAGAAGTCACCTTCCTGCACTGGCTCGGGCGGTAGGTCCGCAGCCAATGAAGGAACGAAGTCAAAGCGCTGATCCGACAGCGTATACAGCACACCGGCGGTGTCATTGATGACGTACTGCGTCCACACCGAGGAGCCTGGGCCAAGGTAGTTCCAGTAGTTCAGGCTCAAAGGATCCTCGAAGATGCCGATGCGGTACACATCGCAGCACTCGCCGCCGACGGTCGCCTCGCCGCCACCTTCGGCGGCCATCGCTGCATCCAGCTCAGCCTGCATCGCAGCGAGCTCTTCTGCGCTCGCCTGGCCCTCAGCTCGGGCCGCATCCAGCTGGGCTTGCAGCGCGGCAACTTCGTCACTGCTTCCCGCCTGGCCGCCACATGCCGCCAATGCAAGCGCGGCAACGATCAGCAGACCAAACGCGAGAAGCCATTTCTTGTTACGCCACATACTCTCTCTCCTCCGATTTATAAGACTTTAGGTTGAACTTTCGTTACGCCTGGTACCGGTGGGTGGGTTTTTGGTTCCTGCCGGAAGTCTCCTCCTTCCCGCGCGCTTCGACAAAGAAGCACGCGACTAGCCGAGAATCAGAGCCAAAAACTGCCAAGTTCTGATGAGCTTGGCTGCCTAAGTACGTTCCATAACTGTATTGCAACAGCGCAGGGGAACCTGGCTCGGCGTGGCTCTCTTCTCCTCCTGGTTGCGGCATTATACCCCAACGACTCGGGGCACCTGAAAATCGCGGTAAGGGCCTCACTCGCATGTGATTGCCTGACATTCGGTCACCAGGCCAGCCGGAAACTGGTGGTGACCAGGACATAGCCGTATCTGCGACCCTCCATCGACCAACGCTCGCGCCGCATGAGGCGCGCGGTGGATGGCGAGATCCACTCACGGTGGTCGGCCCGGGCTGCCAGACGCAGCGGCGATCCAGTGCCAACGGCGGCGGCGCGCAATAGATAGTACCGGGCGGACCTGGGAGCCCGGTGATTCAGCAGTCCCGCCTTCAGTGCCGCGGCAATCCGTTTGTCCAATTTATCCCGTCTGTGTGGCTTCATAACCAACCTGTGGAATCTGCTTCCCTTCCAGCCCAAGGTGCTCTCGCAACGCCAATCTGCCATAGTGCAGGCGCGATTTCACGGTTCCGGTGGGCAACTCCAAGATCTCGGCAATCTCACTGATCGACAAGTCGTTCAGGTAGTACAGCACGACCACGACCCGTTTCTCTGGCGTGATCCGCATTAGCGCCTTGCGAACCTCCGACCAAGCTTCGTTTCGTTCAACTTGCTGTGCGGGAGAAACTGCAGACTCTCTGGACAACCTGTCGGCCATCTCTCGCAGCGCCTGGAACCATCTCCCCCTCCGCTTCACCCAGGTATACGCAATATTGGCGGTCATCCGGTACAGCCAGGGTTCGATGGGCCGACTGGCGTCGATGCGATGACCAAAGCGGTACAGACGCAGGAAAGTGTCGTGGAGCAAGTCGGCCGCCACTTCCGTGTCGCCGGTGATGGCCAGCGCGGTGCGATACACCAGGTTGCGGTGGCGGTCGTACAGAACTCCCAGGGCTTCAAGGTCGCCCTGTTGGAGCCGCACAATCAGTTCCAAGTCGGCGGGGTCGCTCACGCCCGCCACCGAACATGGTTTGTGGTCATTTGTTACCCTAATATACCAAGTAGCCCCGACGGCGGTTCACCGCAATGTGCTCTCCAACCCTTTCAACACCCAGGTCCCGACCGAAGTTGCTCCAGATTCCACAGGGCGCTGAAGGCAGCCGGCTGCAGATCGAAGCCGCAAATGCTTGCTCCATAGGCGATCACCCGCGGTCGCATATATAAGGGAATGGAAGGCAGCAATGCCCCATAAACCTGCTGAGTTTGAGCTGCTCCGCTTGCGTACCCAGCTTCTCCCGGGAGCCCAAAGAGCAGTTGGTCGCAAGCCTCATCGTAGGCCGAATCGGAGAAGCCGGCGGCGTTGATCCCAAGCTCATTGGAGTTGCTGGGGATCTCACGGCTCGAATACATCTCACACAGCGGACTGACCCAACTCGGCCAGGCCCACAACACGGCGTCGAACTGGCGGCCGAAAACCGGCCCTTCTGGCCAGGCCTGAAGCAGCTGATCCTGCGGCAGATAGTCGACATCCAATTGGGCGCCACAGTTCACCAAATCCGACCGGATCAATTCGGTTGCCGCCTGGTGGTAGCCGTCGGGGGTGGTCAACAATCGAAATCGCAGCTCTGTGCCCCCGGAAACGCCTGCCACTTGCCGGGCCACCCGCGGGGTAGAGGGGTCACCATCCTCGTCAACCCAGCCGGCCTGCTCCAGCAGCTCGATTCCGTGGGTCGGATCGTAGGTCAACGGTTCGGCGGCAACGATCGCCTCAGGATGAGTCGGCGGCAGGTAGCTGCCAGGCAGCTCGCTCAACCCTTGGAGCAGCTCCAACGCCAGGCGCTCCCGGTTCACACAGGCTGCCAGGCCGCGCCGAGTATCTGGATCGCCAAACAGGGTCGGCAGGCCGGAGCTGTGCAAGAGGCCAAATTCCAGTCGCTCCATTTCGGCACCGGGAACGGCGGCGATCCGCAGCCGGCCCTGATTCTCGAATTGTCGCAACGTGCTGAGCGCCTGACTGTCCATAACCGAGACATTGAGTGCGTCGGCAGTGGCACTCTCGTCTAGGACATCGCACTCGGTGGTCAGCAGTTGCTCGATATTGGAATTGGTGCGGCCGCCGACGAAGCGGAACAGCAGGGTGTCGAAGGCCGGCAATCCCTCCGCCGCCCGGTAGTAGCCAGGGTTCTTGCGGAGCGTCATATCGTTGCCCGACCGCCACTCTTCAATGACGTACGGTCCCCAGCCAAGCGGGTGCTGGGTGGTCTCTGGAGCCGATAGCAACTCTGCCGCCGAGCGCTCGCCTAGTTGGTGTGCGGGCAACGGGCTCCAGAAGTTGGCGAAATATTCGGAATCCAGATAGCCGGGAATCCCGGTCCATCGAACGGTCTGCTCATCGACCGCCACGTAGCTAGCAGTGCGGTCGACCTGGGTCTTGGGTGTCGGGGTGCCGACGCTTCGATCAAGTTCGAAGGTGAAAACCGAATCGCGCGCGGATACCGGTTCACCGTCTGACCAGTTGACGTCCGAACGCAGCTGGAAGTCGACCACCAGCTGATCCATCGCGACCGTTCCGCCGGCATAGGTCTGCGCGCAGTTGCCCGACCGGCAGCCGGACGGGAGGAACCGATCACCCGGATCCAGGCTATCCGGCTGCCCGTTATCTGGATTGAGGTAGATGCTCCCCTGTCCGACCTCGGCCCGCTGCAGCCGTGCATCTCCATCGGCCAGATCGGGCAGTTTCTCGAGGATTGTCGGCTGATAGCCGTAGCCAACGACATCCAGTGGGCCGTCGTAAATCGCCTGCAGCACCGTCTCAGCCGCCCGGCCGGTGCTTCCATATAAGTATTCCGGCCCGAATCGGTACAACGATTCGGGTTCTTGTCCCAGGCAGACCACCAGCATGCTCGGCGGGGGTTCGGGCGTTGGCGGCGCGTCCGTGGCCGGTGCAACGCCAGTGGGCTTGGGCGTGATTGGTAATTCCAGATCCACCGGCTGGGCACAGCCAGCGATTGCCAGCAGAAACAGCGCTGGCAGCAGCCTGCCCATCCTGGACTCTCTATCTTGCCTCGTCAGCACTCTGGGGACGATGGTCAACCGCCTCTCAGACACAACCCAAGTCAGGTGGAATGCTCCGCACGTAGCTGAGCCAGTATCTGACGGTCGCTCTCCGAGAGCTGCGCCTGCTCGAGCAATTCCGGGCGCCGCTCCCAGGTCCGCCGCAACGATTGCTCCCGGCGCCAGGCCGCAATCCGGGCGTGGTCCCCCGATTTCAGCACCTCCGGCACTTGCCAGCCACGATATTCCGCCGGCCGGGTGTAGTGCGGTCCCTCCAGCAGCCCATCGGAAAATGAATCGGCGTCGCTGGCATTTTCGCTGCCCAGTGCGCCCGGCAACAGCCGCACCACCGCGTCGACCAGCACCAGCGCAGGAAGCTCACCACCGGTAAGCACGTAGTCTCCGATGGAGATCTCGTCTTGAACCAGGTGCAGCCGCACTCGCTCGTCAACCCCTTCGTACTTGCCGGCGATGAGAATCAGATGCTCGTACGCCGAGAGCTGCACCGCTGCCGCCTGGTCGAAGCTTCGGCCCTGTGGGGTCAGCAAAATGACCCGCGCCGTCTGGTCGAGCAAAGCTTCTACGGCAGCGAACAGCGGTTCCGGCCGGAGCACCATGCCTCCTCCACCACCGTAAGGCTCACTGTCGGTTGTGCGATGCTTGTCCAGGGCGTAATCGCGCAGGTTGTGCAACCGGATCTCGACCAAACCGGCTTGCTGGGCGCGTCCGATCAAACTGGCTTCCAGATACGGTGGCAGCGTTTCGGGGAACAGGGTGAGAATGTCGATCAGCATTGGGACCGGTGCAGATTCAGCGCCCGGGAGTGGCTGGATCGTGTTCGGTCTCCTCCCAGCGTGCGATCGCCGCCCGAGTCGCCTTGAAGGCCAATTCGGGCAATTGATCCGGCGCAAAGAAGTCTACCGCGTCCACATCGTCGTTCGCCTTCGGTTGTCCGGCTACGATTTCGCCCCGATAGATGATCACGATGCTGGCGCCGGCCGGGTGTTCCCGACCGTGCACGACATCCAGCAAATCCGTGATCTCAACCTGCAGCCCGGTTTCCTCCTGACACTCGCGGGCAGCGGCCGCCCTGGGATCCTCATCCCCCTCCACAAAACCGGCCGGAATCGACCACTTTCCAAGTTGGGGTTCGACCGCCCGACGAACCAGCAGGATCTTCCGTCCCCAGCTGACGACCGCTCCGGCGGCGACTTTGGGGTCGATGAAGTGCACTCGACCACAGGCCGGACAGACCGGTCGAAGCTGTCCATAGGCTTGACGCTGCTCGAGCAACGTACCGCAGCTCGCGCAGTGCAAAATGGGAGAGGGCTC
This sequence comes from uncultured Anaerolineaceae bacterium, assembly GCA_964524585.1. Lineage (GTDB taxonomy): Bacteria > Chloroflexota > Anaerolineae > Anaerolineales > E44-bin32 > JADFRG01. Next base: position 4,683 of record CAZGCX010000081.1, on the reverse strand, counting down.
GGCCACTAGATTGAGCGCCGGGGGCGCAAGCTCAGGATCAGCAGCGTCAGCGTGATGGCTGCCAGGCCGACTTCAAGCACCGTCAGTGCGAGCCGCCCCGGCGCAGTGCGGAACTGGTCCGGTTGATTGGACGGATGGTCGACTCCCTGCGCCGCGGGCAGTTCAGGAGCCAACTCTTCTCCCGCTTGTGCGCCCTCGGCTGGTACAGCTCCGGCCGCCAGCTCGGCACCCGATTCGGCCGCCGCGGCCCCGGCTTCGGCATCGGCGGATTGGGTGCCGGCAAGCTCCGGTGACGGCTCGTTTGCTGCTGCAAACTCGGCCGCGGGAGTCCCGACTTGGTCCTCTGCCGGGATCGGCACTGCCGCCCGATCCAGCTCTTCAGCCTGCTCAGCGAGCCCGGCCGACTCGGCTTCCGCGGCTGACTCCCCCTCCGACGGAAGCTCGGCCTGCAGCACCGGCTGACCTTCGTCTCCGACCTGATCCGCGAGCTGCCCGACCGGTTGCAGTTGCACGGCCGAGGCGGCTTCCCGGTTCAGGTTGATGCCCGCCACTGATTGGTTGAGCAGCAGGTCGGCTCCGACCACCACCACCAGCGCCAGGCCGGCCAACGCGGTCCCGAGTTGCATGACCGGGTAGGTCCGCCGCGTTCCAACCCCCCCCGCTCCCAGTAGGCGCCTCAGCCAGCTTGTCCGGGGCAGCATCTGCTCCGTCAATCGGAAATCACGCGGCGGCACGACGGCGGGCAAACTGCTTAGCATCCGCACTGTCGCCTGCAGCTCGTCCAGTGCGCGGCGCAGTTGCGGCTCGTCTGCCAGGCGCGCCTCCAGTGCGGCAGTCGCCGGACCTGGCAACTGACCGTCCAGGTAGGCGGATAGCTGCTCGACATCGGAGCGGGAAATCGGCTGGTGCTCGGTCATCACGGAATCTCAGTACTTAGACGTACTGACCCGGGTAGGAGTTCCCCGAGTCCCTTCAGACAATCCCGCAGGCTGGCGCGGGCCCGAGCCAATCGGCTCTTCACTGTGCCCAGCGGCGAACCGATCGCCGCTGCAGCTTCTTGGTAGTCGAATCCCTGCACATCCACCAGAATGGCCACGGTACGGAACTCCGGCACCAACTCGCTCAGGCAATCCTCGATCGCGCGGGACAGTTCCGCCCGCTGTACGGCCTGCTCCGGAGATTCTGCGGGGTCGCGCAGGCTGGCGGTGACGCCCTGCTCCTCCATCTGGTCCAGCGAACTGGATGGGCGGCGGCCACGCCGGCGCAGCTCGTCGTAGCATGCATTGGTCACGATCCGCATCAGCCAGGCCCGGAAACTACCACCTCGGTAGCGTCGGATCGCCCGATAGGCCGACAAGAATGCTTCCTGTGTCGCATCGGCCGCCGAATCTGTGTCGCCCATGATCCGGCGCGCCACGCCAAATGCCAATCCCTGGTGAGTGAGCACCAGCTGGTTGAAGGCCTCCAGGTCGCCGGCCTGCGCCTGGCGGATGACGGCCAATTCGTCCATGGTTTGGCCATGATAATGCCTGGCCGGAGGCCGAGCAAGAAACGTAGCAATCGTGCGGTCAGGGCCCAAGGTTGATCGGCCCGGATCTGGCAATAGACGCGGCCGGCGGTCGAGCTGGACGGCTCTAGCGCCGCGCTGGGCGCAAGTTTCTCGGTAATTGCGACGATCGTCGGATTGGGTGATCTGCGTCAGGGAGAGTGCGTGAGGTCGGTGCCCAACACCCGCTGCCCGGTGGGGGACTGGCTGCCGCCGGCCGGCTCGATCGTGATGCCGATGCCTTGTATAGTCCCGAACGCATCGCGCGCCCACACGACCGTTGACACGAATTGCTCGTCATCAGCCGCGGAAAACAGCCCGCCGCTGGCCCGACTGCCGTCCTCACCGATCAGCCACAATTGATAGGCCTGATCGGATCCGAGCGCCGGCAACCCCCAGACGTTGAGCACTGCCAGCTGGAGCTGATCCTCATAAATGAAGCTGCCGCGCAGCTCGCCCTGTTCCAGGTCAGCCACCTGCGAGCTTGGGTAACTCAGCAACGCCAGCGCGGTCTGGTTGGCCCGCTGGTCGGCCAGCAGGGCCTCGCTTCGCGACGAGAGCTCCTGCACCTGTGCGACCAAGAATAGATTGACCGCCACCAACGCCAATCCCGCTGCCGCCAGCGCAGCTTGTGGCCAGCGCAGTCGAATCAGCCGTCGGTCTGATTGGGCTGGCCGGAGCCCGGAGCCGGTCATCTCAGACAGGCGCCGGCGCAAGTCGGGGGCCGGAGCCTGCGCGGGTGCGAGATGCAGCAGGCCGTCGGCCACCTGCTGGTAGTCGGCAAGCAGCGCCTGGCAGCTTGGGCAGCCGTCGAGGTGCAGCTCGAGCTCCGCTCGCTCCTCCGCATCCAACGCGCCCAAGGCATAGGCGCCCAGCCACTGCTCTTGTTCGTGACTCATTGGGTTCTGTAAGTATTAACGCTTGACATCGTCGTTTGGATCTGCCGCTTCCAGCCAAGACTGGCGCAGCTTCTGCATCCCAAGCCGTACCCGTGTTTTGGCCGTGCCAAGCGGGATGCCCAGCTCTTGCGCGATCTCACTGTGAGACAGACCGTAATAGAAGGCCAGCTCGATTGCGACCCGCTGTTCGTCCGGCAGCTCGAGCAGTGCGAATCGCAGCGATCCCCAGCGTGCTTCATCGCCTTTGCTGTTGGGGTCAACCTTGGCATACCATTCATCGGCCGGATTCGAGCTCTCGACAATCGGAGGTCGGCGGGCTTCTTTGCGCAGCCGATCGAGCGCTAAGCGGCGGGTGATGGTCAAAAGCCACGAAATGAACCGGCCGCGAGTGGCCCTGAAAGTCGAGGCTCGGGTCCACAGCCGCACGAAGGCATCCTGGGTGATCTCCTCGGCGGTCAGCACGTCCCCCAGCATACGCAGCGCAAGGCCATGGACCGTGCTGGCATAGCGATCATAGAGCTCCAGGAAGGCCGCAGGATCACGTTTGGCCACCCGCTGGACCAAGCTCGCATCCTCCAGTGTGCGCGGATCGTCCACAGTGCGCGGATTATATCGTCGCATGGCTCGGCGACCTCGTCGCACAGCAAAACGAAAGCCCCGCCGGCGAAGTACTTGCGGGCGGGGCTCATGGGCCGGTGCGCGGTGCTGATCAGGCAGTCCAGACGGCGAACACGCCGCCCATCACCGCCCACACGATCAAGTTATAGACTGCGTTGAGAAACCAGACGTTGGTCGGCGGCCCTTCGAAGTTCGTATACAGGAATGTGGCGGTGGCGCCCAAACCGATCCAAGCCACTGTCCCAGCCACCAACCCTTCGACAAAGGTCGCCGCTCCAACCGCGCCGACGAAGATCGCCAGTGTCGTCATGGCGATTGCCGCCCCCACCACGGTCACGATGTACATGGAATTGCTGGCCTGGATTTGGTCGCGGGTCTTGCCGATCATCCGCATCCACATCTCGCCAAATAGGGGTCCATACCACAAGAACCCCAGCACGTTGCTGGCGATCACCCCTACAATGACCGCCAGCCAGTTGACATTAGCAAATGAAATCACTCGGAAACTCCTCCAGATCGTTGGATAAAACCGCTTCGGTGTGCACCGGTATGAGAAGTAAACCCGAATCGTGCCACTTGGTTGTGCCGGGCGGGGCTGTGATGCGGTCTAATACTGGGGACCGACCTGTACGGTGAAGGATGTCCGAGTCCGAGAAATCGTTCGACATTGAGTCCTTCTGGGAATATGGCGACCCGGCCGCCAGCGAGCAACGATTCCAGGCTGCGCTCGAGCAGACCGAGGGAGATCTGCGGTTGGAGTTGCTGACCCAGATTGCGCGCACCCATGGGCTGCGGGGTGACTTCAAGCGCGCGCATTCGGTGCTCGACCAGGTCGAGGGAGAGCTGGCAGCTGCTGGTCCTCGGCCGGCAGTACGGTATTTGCTCGAGCGCGGGCGAACCCACAACTCGAGTGGAGATCCCGACCGCGCCCGGGCGCTCTTCGAGCAAGCCTGGGAGCAGGCGCGGCGGGCAGAGCTGGAGGGGTTGGCAGTGGACGCGGCGCACATGGTGGCAATCACCTACTCGGGTTCCGAGCAGGCGATCGACTGGAACCGGCGCGGCCTCGAAATCGCTCGCCAATCCCACGACGGCAAAGCCGTGGCCCTGATTCCAGCCATGCTCAACAACAATGCCTGGGACCTGCACGAAATGGGCCGATTTGACGAAGCGTTGGATCTCTTCCGCGAAGCGCTCGACGCGTGGACCGCTCGCGGCAAGCCGAAACAGATTCAGATTGCTCGGTGGTCGGTGGCCCGCTGCCTGCGTTCGCAGGGACAATTCCATGAGGCGCTCGACCTGCAGCGAGAGCTGGAGGCCGAGCATGAGGCGGCCGGAACCGCGGACGGCTATGTGTTCGAGGAACTCGGAGAACTGTTGGCGGCGCTGGGGCGCTCGGACGAAGCACGGCCGTATTTCCGACGGGCCTACGATGAGCTCAGCTCCGACGAATGGTTTGCCGAGCACGAGGCGGAGCGTCTTGCCAGCCTAAAGGCGCGTGCGTGAATCCAACGCCTGCCGGCTCCCTGCCGGAGCAGAGTCTGCTCCGCTCAATGTGCCAGCGGCGGACAGCTGAAACGAACCGCTTAAATGAAAAGCTTCTTGGCGATGACCTACTCTCCC
>CAZGCX010000080.1:9054-10246 GCA_964524585.1 uncultured Anaerolineaceae bacterium | reverse complement strand
GGCCCCGGCAGGCGTATTCTCGATCTCGTGCAGCTCCCATAACAGATCCCGCCGCGGCGCACTGAAACCGTCGAAGGCGCCAACCATCACAAGATTCTCGACTGCCTTCAAAGGCAGTTCGGTCCGGCGCACGAAGTCCTCCAGCGACCGAAACTTCCCCGCAGTCCGGGCACGTTCGATCGTTTCCAGAGCGGCTGGGCCGATATCCTTGACATAATTGAAGCCCAGCCGCATTGCGCCGCCAGCGGTGGCAGCAGTGCTTGGCGAGTCGACACCTGGCATCGTCCGATGTCCGTCGCCGGAACGATCGATCTCAATCTGGCACCGCACACCCGACCGATTGATGTCGACGGTCAAGACCCGCACGCCGTGCCGCTTGGCGTCTTCCACGATCACCTCTGGCGAGTAGAACCCAAGCGGCTGATGGTTGAGGAAGGCAGTGTAGAAGGCCAGCGGGTGGTACAGCTTGAGGTAACCGGTTTCGTAGGTCGTGCGGGCGAAAGCTGCCGCATGACTTTTGCAGAAGCCGTAGCCTCCGAAAGCCGAGATCTTGTCGAAGGTGTCGTCGGCGATCTCTCGCGTCAGTCCTTTGCCCAGCGCGCCCTCGACAAAGCGAGTCCGCATCTTCTCGATCTCTTCGTAGGATCGCTTGCGGGTCATCGCCCGGCGCAGCAGGTCGCCCTCCCCGGCGGTGAAGCCGCCGATCGCCTGCGCCACCCCCATCACCTGCTCCTGAAAGAGAATCACGCCCAGCGTCTCATCCAGCACCGGCGCCAGCGCCGGGTGAACGTATTCCACCTGCTCCATCCCCTGCCGCCGCTGCAGGTAGGGATGAATCATCTTGCCCTGGATCGGGCCTGGCCGCACGATCGCGACCTCGATCATCACATCTTCGAATGAGGTCGGCTTCATCTTGGGCAGCATCTGCATCTGCGCTCGGGATTCGACCTGGAATAGCCCGACCGTGTCCGCTTCGCTCATCAGGTCGTAGACTGCCGGATCGTCCAGCCCAATCTGACCGAGATCAAACTCCGCATCGACGTGCTGGCGCACATGGTCCACGGTCTCGGCCACCACGTCCAACGTGCGCAGGCTGAGCAGATCGATCTTGATCAGCCCGGCATCCTCGATATCGTCCTTATCCCACTGGGTCACAACCCTTCCGGGCATCGTGGCACGCTCGATCGGGACC
>CAZGCX010000080.1:0-9044 GCA_964524585.1 uncultured Anaerolineaceae bacterium | reverse complement strand
TGGACCTCGGCGAGTTGGAGCGTTCGGCGCGGCGGGCCTTGCGTGATCACCATCCCGCCCACGTGGATCGACAAGTGCCGTGGAAAGCCGATAATCTGCTCCACCAGTGAACCATACTGCGCCCAGGACAGCCCCGGATTCTCACTGCGCAGCATCTCGGATGCAGTTTGAATGTCCCAACGGGTGATCGACTTCGCCATGCGATTGACCTGATCCGGCAGAAATCCGAGCGCCTTGCCCACGTCTCGCACCGCGCTACGGGAGCGATAGGTCACGACATTGCAGACCATGGCGGTGTATTCCTCACCGTAGCGGTCGTAGACGTACTGGATGACGTCCTCCCGCCCCTCGCGCGAAAAGTCCACGTCGATATCAGGCATGCCGCCCCGTTCCTGGCTCAGGAATCGTTCGAAGAGCAGGTTGTGCCGGATCGGATCGACATTGGTGATTCCCAGACAGTAGGCGGCAAGCGAGTTGGCGGAGGACCCACGACCCTGCGCCGGGTAGCCCTTGCGCTTGGCGTACTCGACGATGTCCCACACGATCAGGAAATAGTCTTCGAGTTGCAGTCCAACGATCACTTGCAGTTCGTGGTCGAGCTGATCGCTGACCCTGCGGGTCACTGAAGGATACCGGCGCGCCGCCCCTTCCAAGCACAGCTTACGAAGGTAGCCGGCCGAATCCGGAACCGGGAACAGGGGCAGCCGGTGCTCGGAGAGGTCAAAGTCAAAGCTGCACCTTTCGGCTATGCGCAATGTATTGTGCAGCGCCTTCGGCCGATCTGCGAACAGCTCGGCCATCTCCGTCTCAGATTTCAAGTAGAACTCGGCGTTCGGTCGCCGCAACGGTCCGAGCTGATCGATCGGCGTCAGGTGGTGAATAGCGGTCAGCACGTCTTGCAGGGGACGGCGGTCCGGCGTGGCATAGTGAACGTCGTTGGTCGCAACCATGGGCAGGGCTAGCTGCTCCGCCAACTCGGCCAGGCGGCGGTCCAGCAGCTTGTCGCTGCCGATGTGGTGGCGCTGCAGTTCGATGAAGAACCGGTCTGGGCTGAATATGCGCCTCAGCCGTCGAGCGACGCGTGCGGCCCGCGCGTCGTCTCGCCTGAGGATGGCCTGAGCGATCTCGCCATTGCGGCAGCCGGAGAGGGCGATCAGTCCCTGGTGGTGCCGCTCAAGTAGCTCCCAGGCCAGGCGAGCCTCCCCCTTGGCGTGATCGAGTTGAGCGCGCGAGATCAGCCGGCACAAGTTGGCGTAGCCAGCCTCGCTCTCAACGAGTAGGGTCAGGTGGTGGCCATCTTTCAGCGTGAGCTCGGCGCCGACGATCGGTTTGATTCCCGCCTCCCTGGCGGCAAGGACCAGCTGCACCATGCCGTATAGGCCGTCGTGGTCGGTCAACCCGATGGCAGGTAGTCCCAGCTCGGAGGCGCGATCGACCAGTTCCCGGGGCGAGCATGCGCCATCCAGGAAGCTGTAGTTCGAGTGGGCGTGGAGCTCGACGTAATCGGCCATGTCGCTCCTGGACTACATCACCGGCCATGCGGAGGGCTTCGCGGCTGTGTGCAGGTACCAACGGTCGGTCAGATTCAACAGCACCAGGATCTCTCCGCCGCGGGTCACGACCTGGTAGTAGTCCTTGCGACCAGCTGGACCCGTGACTGCGCCGGTCCCTCGCCACTGATCGGCCGCCTCACTCCCAACCTCGCTCGACCACCAGTCCCCCTCCATCCGCCAGTGCAGCTGGACCGATTCGAATCGCGTCCACCGCCCGTCGCGCAGCATCGAGCCCGGCTGGCCATCCGGCCCACATCGCACGTTGATCGGCTCCGGCGGCGGCCCCGGCACCGCGGCGGCGTCCCGGATCGATCCATCTCCGAAGCGGATCCGGATGGTGTCTAACGTGTGGCCAAGCGGATCCGGCGTAAGCGCGTTTCCATCGCCGATCGGGATTTGGCGGATGTCGAGGTGCTGCGGCTGGAGCGGGGCGAGCGAAATCGTTAGACCTGTGACTCCGTTGGAGTACTTCATTCGCTCCAAAAGCCCCGTAGCCCGTTCGAGCAGTTTGCGGCGGTCGTTGCTGGCCGGCCGCAGCGCCCCCCAGGTGGTTCGCAACCGGCCGTCTTGCTGTTCGACTTCGACGATCAGGTTGCCGGCCGCCATCCCGGCGCCAGTTAGCTCGGTAGTCAGCTGCCCGATCAGCACCTCTGCGTAGGCGGCGAGCGCCGCCAAGTTCTCAAGCTGCCAATCCAGCGACACTTGGGCCGAGAGCGGAGCCTGTTCGAATTCGGGCACCAACGGTGTGGGGTCGATACCGCGGGCCAGGCGATACAACCGCTCGCCTTCGGTTCCGAGGGTCCTGGACAGCGCCCCGGGTGGTAGCTCCGACACTTGTCCCACCGTGACCACCCCGAGCTGGGTCAGCAGTCCGATCGCGGCGTCAGATGGCGCCAAGGCCGCGATGCCAAGCGGAGCCAGAAATTCAGCCTCGGCGCCGCGGGCCACCGCTCGTCCTTCGCCCAAGGGCGCCAACTCAGCCGCAACCGCAGCCGTGAACCGATTGGAGGCCAAGCCGGCTTTCGACATCAAGTTGGTCCGCTGGCGGACCGTAACCGATAGCTGCTCGACCAGCATTGAATCCGGTCCGTACAGGCCCTCCAGGCCCGAGGCCTCCAGGCAGATCTCGCCCGGAGCGACTGTCTGCCGCAACGGAGAGAAGGCCTCGAGGCAGCTTGATAGCGAGCGGTGGGCCTCCGCATAGCGGTCGGCGCTCACCGGCAGGAATTCCGCCTCCGGCGCCAGCTGCTTAGCCTGGCGCAGCTTCATACCCACTACAACCCCGGCGCGCTGGGCGGCGGGCGAACAGGCATAGACCGTTGCCAGCTGCTCCGGCTGTCCGACCTGGATGGATCCGATAACTACCGACCTCCGCCGCAGCGCTGGATTGCTCAGAATCTCAACTTGGATGGCGAAATCAGGGATCAGAACATGAGCGAACTTCACGGATACAGCTCGAATTCTTGGAGGATCGGAACGCAGACAGTATAGAACGGATGTTCTAGTCTGTCAAGCCGAACCTTCGACTTCGAGCTGCGTCGACCCGAAGACTGCGCTGAGGATGTGACCTAATGTGGAGTGATCGTGGCCGCCAGGCCGTCGAGCTGCCCCTCGTTCGAGCTCGAGATCTGTACCAAGACCGCCCTGACGACCTGCCGAAGCCGATAGCTTCCGGTCAGCGGATCGTAGGCGGCGCAGGTCACCAGAGTCAACCAATCCCGTTCTTCATGGCGGAAGATGAACGGATCGCCAGATTGCAGCCGCTCTTCCTGCTGTACCTCATAGACGTAGCGGGCGCCCCAGGCGGTTAACTCGATCCGATCACCGTATCTCAGCTCCCCCAGACGGGCAAATGGGCCGGCGAGCCCGTTTGCCAGCACGACATGTGCGGTGATTACCGTATTGCCGCGCCAGGTCGGGAAGGCGGTTCCAGCCAGGTATCCCGCCTGGTCGGACAGCCAGGTCACGTCCCAGCCATCGGTCTCAAGCGGTATCCCGACCACCAGCGCCTCTAGCCCGATCGAGGGGATCGTCAGTTGCAGGTCGCTGTAGATACGGAATATCGCGGCAGCCGGCTCTTCGGGCAACCTGGTGATCCTTCCCGGAGCATATCCGGTCTCCGGAGCCGAGGTGGCAAGGATGGTCAGGGTAGCTGAATCGCTGTTGTTGCCCGGGTCCGAGTCGCTCGAACTGGTCGTTAGGACGGCCTGGTTGGTTCCACCCGGCGGCGCACCGAGGCTGTTCACCACGGTGGTGATGGTTACCGTAAAGTTGTCGGACGGCGTGACGGTGCCGAAAGTGACGGTGATCGTCTGTCCAACCGTCGACACCGAGGGCCCAGATGGAGACACGCTCACGCTGACGATGTTCAGGAAGCTGGGTACGCTGTCGGTCACCACCACGTTTTCGGCATCTGCCGCCCCGTTGTTGAACACGTTGAGCGTGAAGACCACCGTGTCGCCGATCCGGGCGGTTGCCGGATTGCCGGACTTGGTGATCGCCGGATCGATCACCGCCGCAGTCGCCGTCGGGCTTGGCGTGCTGGTGGGCGTGTCGGACGGCGTCGCCGTGTTGGTGGGCGTGTCGGACGGCGTCGACGTGTTGGTGGGCGTGTCGGTTGGGGTCGGCGTGTTGCTCGGCGTCGGAGTGCTGGTCGGGGTGTTGCTCGGCGTCAGCGTGGCAGTCGGCGTTGGGGTGTTGGTCGGGGTGTTGCTGGGAGTCAGCGTGGCAGTCGGAGTTGGGGTGTTGGTCGGGGTGTTGCTGGGAGTCAGCGTAGCAGTCGGCGTCGGGGTGCTGGTTGGCGTATCGGTCGGGGTCGGGGTGTTGGTCGGGGTCGGAGTGTTGGTCGGCGCCGGAATGACGGTCACGGTGTCAGAGCCAGTGTTGTTGGTCTCGTCACCCTCGTTGACCGCGTCGTTCGGGTCGACGGTGCCGGTGTTCGGAAGGCTCCCGGCCGCGTTGGGGGTGACGCTGAACGAAACAGCAAACTCGCCAGTGGTGGAGCCGATCGTCACTGAGGCGCCGCTGGCGCCGCAACTCAGCACGTCGCTCAAGTCGATGGCACAACTGATATTGCCCGAGTTGGTGATGTCCGTGAAGCTGCCGGCGGTGGGCGAACCATAGGTCGGACCGGATGGCAGCGGATCGCTCAGAATGGTCTGCCCGTCTGTGAAGGTCGCATCCACCGGCCCGACGTTCCTGACTGTGACCGTCCAGCTGAACGTAGTCCCGATTGTCGCACTGCCGCTGGTGTCATTGTCTTTCCGCAGCCGCAGTTCGGGTAGGTTCACGAACACCGTCACACTGTCCTGGTTTGAGTCGACCCCATCCACGCTTGCGGTAGCAGTATTGGTCACCGAACCGGCTGTGACATCGCCGGCGGTCACGGTGTAGCTGGCGGTACAGGTGATCGACTCGCCCGGGTCGAGGAAGGCGTCTCCATCGCCAACGGTGGTCAGGCTCGGACAGTTCTCGTTGGTCGCCAAGTCATCGTCGATGGTCACCGGGCCAGCCAGCGTTGCCGCCCCGCTATTGGTCACAACGTAGCTGTAGTTCAGCGTGTCGCCCGCCAAGGTGTAGAAGCTCTCTGCCACAGTCTTGTCCAGCGTCAGTCCGGTAGTGGCATAGCTGGCGGTCGAGGGATCCGAGTCGTACACCGTGCTGCTGTAAGTCCCGTGCGCGGTGCCGGTGTTAGCGTGCGACCCGGATTGGGCGGTGATCGGACCCACCACGCAGGTCTGTAGGTCGTAGAGCGGCATGCTGGCCCAGGCACAGCCGGAGAGGTCGACACTCAGCCCGGTCAGCGTCGGGTCGGTGACGTTGGCGCTGGTCAGCGGGACGTCGCCGGTGTTCTCAACCGTGAACCGGTAATAGACATCCGAGCCGGCGGTCACGCCGACAAAGGCCGTCCACGGCCCGCCGGCGCTGGTTGAAACCTGCTTCAAAATAGAAATCGCTGGGTTCACCGGGTTGACGGTCAGTGTGTCCGACGCTGTATTGCCGTTCCCGGCCGTGGTGGCCGAAACCGTCCCGCTGGTGTTGTCGTAGTCTCCGGTCGTCGTGGCGGTGACGTCGACCGTGACAGTGCAGCTTCCGCCGGCTGCGATCGATCCCCCGCTGAACGAGATCGAGCCCGCTCCAGCCACCGGCGCATAGGTCGGCGTCCCGCAGCCTGTAGTCGAGGCTCCGGTCGGATTGGCAACGACCATCGCCCCCGGCGTAGTTGGCAGGGTATCCGAAAACGCGACCCCGCTCAGCGCATTGTCCGGGTTGGGATTGTCGATAGTGAAGGTCAGCGTCGAAATCCCGCCGGTCAAGATCGGATTCGGGGCGAACTGCTTGGCGATGCTGGGGGGCGAAATGGCGGTGATCGAGTCGCTGGCCGAGCCACCCGCTCCAGTGTTCTGCCCGCTTTCGGTGGCTGATATGTAGCCGCTGACGTTGTCGTGCGGGCCGGCAGTGGTAACGGTGACGGTCACCGCGATCACACAGTTGGCACCCGCCGCCAGCGAACCGCCGGTGAATGCGATCGTACTCGGCGCGGTGGTTGTCAGCGTCCCACCGCAGACCGAGCTCGACCCGGTCGCCACCGTCACACCCGACGGCAGCGTGTCCGAAACCTGCACGCCGCTCAGCGCAACCGTCGCGTTCGGGTTGGTGAGGGTGAAGCTCAGGGTGGATGTGCCGCCCACGGCCACCGGATCGGGCGAGAACGACTTGCTGATCGTCGGTGGATTGGGCACGCCACAACCAGTGAAGCTGACGTTGTCCAGATTCATGTCGGCGCCCTTGGAGGGCGTGTTGGCGCCGTAGCCGTAGATGCGGAAGTAGGTCACGCCGGTGGTGTTGGTCTGGCCGGTGAAGTCGTAGGCTCCGTATCCGACCCAGGAGGTGGTCGAATTGAAGGTGCTCTTCAAGTTCCAGCTCGAGCCGTCCGTGCTGTAGTACAGCTCGTCGTTATTTGGTCCATTCGACTTACGCTGCGCATCGAAGGACAGACTCACCTGCGTGTAGTTGCTGGTGTCGATGGCGAACTGCACGAACGGGAAGGTAGCCGTATTGACCGGGCCGGCGTTGGCCCAGCCGTACATCAGCATCGAGGGCTGCGGATTGCCGGAGGTCGCGTCGGGCTCGTTTGTCAGCGTTCCCGGGGAGGTGCCCCCAACGCTCACCGCGGCAGTCCCCACATCTGGCGCCTGGGTCGACGGGGACGGCGGATTGCCAACGTAGCTGGCGAAAGTCCACTGCGCCATCACCAAACCGCACACCGGCGACGGCGGTGCCGGCTCGTTGTTGACCGTCAGGCTGTCCGTGGCGGAGTTGCCGGTGTCGCTGGTGTCGATGAACAGGTTGTCGGAGGTGTTGTTGTAGGTTCCGGCAACCGGAGCAGTCACGTTCACCCGCACCAGGCAGTTGCCGTTGGCCGCCACCGTTCCGCCCGAGAACGAGATCGATCCGGCGCCGGCGACCGGCGAGTAGGTCGGCGTCCCGCAGCCCGAAGTGCTGGCGCCGGTCGGGTTGGCCACCACCATCGCTCCCGGCGTGGTCGGAAAGGTGTCGGAGAAGCTCAGGCCGCTGATGGCGACGCTGTTGGGATTGCTGATGGTGAAGGTCAGCGTCGAAGTACCACCGACCGTGGTCGGGTCCGGCGCGAACGATTTGGCGATGTCGACCAGCGTTGGGTCGATGATGGCCGCCAATCGGGCGCCCACTCCGAAGTCGCTGTTGTAGTGATAGCTGCTCCCCGAGAAGTCGTAGATCAGCGTGTTTAGCGTCTGTGAGGATCCTCCACCACCAATGATGGTGACGTTGTAGTTCACCGTAACGCTGCCGCCGTACTTTCCGACGCTCAGACATGACCGGTAATTGGGCGAGTTGGGATCGTTCTCCCAACTGCAGCCATTGGCGTAGGGCTTGGTAGCGGCCTGTGAATCGGAACCGGCGTCGGCCGAGTAGGTGGTGCTCACGCTGTTCACCCGGAAGATGGTGTTCAGGAAATTGACGAAGCTCTCGATCTGCTCATAACCATTGGTGGCGGTGGAGGCGATCAGCTGGATGTCATACGTTTCCCCGACCAATAGCGCCATTGTGCCGCCCGCCGGAATCGAGACTCCGTCCAGCTTGACGTCGTTGGTCGAGTTTCGATTCTGCGAGATCAGGTGCTCGACGTAGATCTCGCGCGGCGTTGGTGTGCTGATGGTTCCCAACGTATCGGCGGTCGCGGTGATGTGGTAGCGGCGGACGTGATCGTAAGCTGAGGCGTTGCGGGTGATCTGCACCTCGTAATAGAAGTCGTAGCAGGTTCCGGCCGCCAGCGAGGCGACCGCGTCGGTTCCGGTGTACTGGGTGAGCGAACCAGGGCGCAGGTTGATGAAGGCGTCCGCGGTGTCCCATACGAAACCTGAAGTCACGTTGGTCGCGGCCGCATCGCCCGTGTTGCACACGCGGGCCCCGACCGGGAAATTGTTGGGTCCCACATTGACATTGTTCGAGTCCAGCCCGACGACGTTCCAGGTCAGCGGCGTGATCGTCAGCACCGGTTGGGCGAAGGCGGTGATGGTCGACAGGAGCACCGCCCCCAAGAAGGCGGCGGCGATGGCAATAGCGAGCGAGGACTTTGGGCGATTCATGGAAGAGTGGCTGAGGCGCCCTCCCCCTTCCCAGGCGCGCAACGTCGGCGACCAGCAGCAAACGCCGACGACAACCCGATGATTGTATAACGTCTTGCCGGGCGGAGCACAGCGGCCACGTAAGGATCGCACACATCGCAGCGTCCAACACCTTACCGGCGCTCCCGGCGCGCGGTCTACGCACGGAGGAAGCTTCTAATGGATGAGAAGGGCATGATGGAGTTGACGACCCATATCAACGAGCACGTGGACTACCCGATCAACAAGGCCGATTTCATGGCCAGCTGCGGGAATCTCAGTCATGTCCCGACCGACACTCGCGAGTGGGTGGAGGGAGCACTGCCCGACCGCACATTCGAGTCGGCGATGGACGTCATCCACGCACTGGATTTGCCGCACGAGCACTAGCATCAACAGAATCTCATAGGCGCGGCAAGCGAGCTCTTGCCGCGCCTCGCTCATCCCCTTCGATGCGCCTGATCCATCGCATGATCTTGGGGCGCTTCGGCATCTTGCGAGCCAATCGGGGCCATCCGGCGATCCCCGGGCCACACTTCACGCCGGATGATCCTCGGCTGGCATACAGCTTGAGGAAGGTCGACCCACGGATCCACTTCGCGCTGGTGTGCGCGGCCCGCTCGTGCCCGCCAATCGCAATCTACGATCCGGCAGAGATCGAGGTCCAGCTCGAACGCGCCGCCCACGCGTTCATCCAGGGCGGCGGCGTCGAGCTCGATCGGAGCCGCGGCGAGGTGCGGCTTTCAAGGATCTTCCAGTGGTACGCGCCCGACTTTGGCGCCCATACAATGGGGCTGGGTGACAAGTCCGCACTGCTGCGCGGCATTGCCCCGTACTTGCCGGA
>CAZGCX010000079.1:0-10336 GCA_964524585.1 uncultured Anaerolineaceae bacterium | reverse complement strand
TCGGCTCAGCAGTTCAGGGTGCGCAGGCGCACTCTTGCCGCCCCTCTCGGGGACCGCAGTCCCGAAGAAGGTCTCGCTATATCGGGCTCACCCGCACCGTTCTACTCCACTGCAACCGCAGGTTTCTTCGGTGATGGTCCCGGGCGACATTCGGCGGCAGCACAACTGTGGGGGCTTTCAGCCGGTGGCCGCTCCTTCTCTGGCAGCGGCTGGGCGCCTACTCCTCCCGGGCATTCCATATTCAATTGTGAATTGATTATAGCCCAGCGCCGATCGCGCAGTCAATCGGTAGGGTTCAGCCCCATGCTCGTGCGGGCACAGCGATCGCTCACAGGGACTTCGCCTGCAGTGCCCCGAGGGGTAGCGACTCAGGACGGAGGCTGGTCGAGGTCGACCTTTGGCAAGCGCCCTGTTGGGCGCAGGGGACCGCTCCAAACGTCTGGAAACAATTCGAGGGCGCGTTTGGCGGCCTTGACCAGGTCCTGATCGCGATCGAATTGGACTTTGTGCACCGCCATTTTGGCCTCGGCTGTGTGCCACTCGATCAGACGCAGCAGCGCCACCATGCGTGCTCGGTTGTTGTCGGTCTCGACCGCTGCGCCCTCTCCCCGGACGTAGCCGGTGCGCGGCTTCTCCAGCACCTCGATCAAGGTTGGAATGACCGCCACGTGGTTCAAGGCCGCCAGCCCCTTGACTGCCTCGTGCGCCTCATCCAGATCGGCCGATCGCATCGCTCGATTCTTGAGCAGGTGGATCGTGGTCAAGACGGCAACTTCCTTGACCATCGGATCGGGATCTTCCAGCGCGGCCTCGATCTCTTTCAACACATCGTCTTTGGCCGCGATCCCAGGACGGTTGGCGAACTCGACTGCCGCTCGCTGTCGGGCCCCCGAATCAGCCCCCCGCAGGTCAAACTCGGTGCGGGCGCGCTGCAACAGACGGCCGGCCGGGGTGACTACCGAGCTCTGGGTATCCTGTTGACTCAAGAGCCTTTCGAGCTCTTCTTCCGGGGCATCCATCAGGTACAGTGCGTGATCGACCGCCGGATTCAGGATCGGGTCGTCCAGCTTCTTCAAGTCGTCCAGGTAGCCGCGCAGGGCGTGCTCGCCCGGCTGGGCTCGAACCTTGCGGGCGCGCTCGCGCCACTCATTTACTTCGTCTGCAAGTTGAAGCTGTCGATCGCGCACCGCTTGCTGCTGCGCCTTTATCTGGGCGCGCTGCGCTTCATCGGCCTCGATCAGCTGGTGGCCGAGGTTTTCGAGCTCTGTGCTGAGCCCGACAAACTCATGCTGGACCTGGTCAGCCTTCTGATCAAGCGCCTGTTGGACCTGGCGCAAGCCAAGTGCGAACACGATGCACCGTCCTCCTTATAACCGGACAGATAAGACTGGGATGGATGTCACGAATGAGTTGGGGTGATCTTGGCGGCGCATCGCCGGGCAACCACAGGCCAGTATAGTGAAGGCTTTCTTTAAGGTCAACAGGGCATCTGTACTCTTACTGCCTACTTTCGGCACGGCCTGGGTCGGTTCCTGTATAATCCGCCCCGTGAGCGCACAACCGGAGCGATTGGTCTCGCCCGACCATCATGCCGCCGAACACGGTAAGCCGGCGCTGCGCCCCACCAGCCTGCGTGAGATGATCGGCCAGGACCGGGTACGCGAGAACCTCTCGATCCTGATCCAGGCCGCCAAAGCCCGGGCCGAGCCATTAGACCACGTATTGTTCTTTGGGCCGCCTGGCCTGGGCAAGACCACCCTGGCGCACATCCTGGCGATCGAGATGGGATCGAACCTTAAGATCACTTCCGGACCCGCCATCGAGCGGGCCGGCGATCTTGCGGCGGTCTTGACCAACTTGAAGTCGGCCGACATCCTATTCATCGACGAGATCCACCGCCTCGGCCGGGCAGTTGAAGAAATCCTGTATCCGGCGATGGAGGAGTTCGCACTGGACCTGACCATCGGCAAGGGCCCCAGCGCGCGCTCCATCCGTTTGCGCATGCCAAGGTTTACTGTCGTCGGCGCCACCACCCGCCCGGCGCTGTTGAGCGCTCCGCTGCGAGCCCGCTTTGGCGCCAGCCACCGGCTGGACTTTTACGAACTCTCGTCGATGGAGGCCATCGTCGCTCGGGCGGCTGGTTTCCTGGAAGTCGAGATCGAGCAGGATGGGATCGAGGAAATCGCCTGCCGGGCGCGTGGCACGCCACGTGTGGCGCTGCGCCTGCTGCGCCGAGTGCGGGACTTTGCGCTGGTCCGGGCAGACGGTCGGATCACTCGGGAGGTGGCCGGAAGTGCCCTGGAATTGATGGAGATCGATGACTTAGGTCTCGATGACTCGGACCGCAGAGTGCTGTCCACCGTGATCGAGAAGTACGACGGTGGCCCGGTTGGCTTGCAAACCATTGCTGCCTCGCTCAGCGAAGAGCCGGACACCATCATGGACGTGGTCGAGCCGTACCTGCTTCAGCTCGGCTTCATCGATCGGACCCCACAGGGTCGGATCGCCACCGCGCGGGCCTACGAACACCTCGGCCTGGAACCGCCTCCGGGCCCTCAGCCTCGATTGCCGGAGATGTAGCGACTCACAACCGGTCGCACCCTCCTCAATCCCAACCCATGCCGCCGAATCCCCTGAACACCGTGCCGGATGCCTGAATTCTCAAATCTCAGCCGCCTGCTTATCACCGTCGGGCTTGGATTGGCTGTCCTGGGGCTGGTGATCGGTGCGCTCGCCCGATTCGGCCTGCCGCTGGGGCGCTTGCCGGGCGACCTCCGCTTCAAGATCGGCAGTGTCTCCTGCATGATTCCGCTGGCTTCGATGCTGGTGCTCAGCCTGCTGCTCACGCTGGCAATCAATCTGGCGCTGCGTTTTCTCAACAAGTAGCCTTTGCGCACGGCAGACTTTGACTACCAGCTGCCGGTGGAGCGGATCGCCCAGCGACCGGCATCCCCTCGCGACTCCTCACGCTTGATGGTGCTCGATCGATCGAGCGGCAAGATCCAGCATCTGCGATTCCACGATCTGCCGAAGCAGCTCCGCCCGGAAGACGCGCTGGTTCTGAACGAGACCCGGGTGATTCCGGCCCGCATCGCTGCCACCAAATCGCCCGGGGGAGGCGCGGTCGAAATCCTATTGCTGACCCGCCGGTCGGCCGGCCTGTGGGAAGTGATGGTCGGCGGCAAGGGTCTCCGGCCAGGGCGCCGGGTGCAGTTGGACCGCGGGCCGCAGGCCGAGATCCTGGAAGATCTGGGTGGACCGCGCCGGCTGGTTCGATTCGATGAGCCGATCTCCGACCAGCTACCAAAGATCGGCGTGCCCCCGCTGCCGCCGTACATCCACCAGCCATTGCAGGGCCCTGATGAGTACCAAACCGTGTACGCGCAGCAGTCTGGCTCAGTCGCTGCGCCGACTGCCGGGCTGCACTTCACTCAACCGCTGCTCGATCAGATCGCCGCTCTGGGTGTGCGTCTGCTCAAGGTCACACTGCACATCGGGCTGGATACCTTCGCGCCGGTCCACGAGGCCGAGCCACGCTCCCACGCCATCCACAGCGAGTGGTGCGATGTGCCGCCGACGGTAGTTGAGTCCATCGAGCAGGTGCGCGCGACCGGCGGGCGGGTGATCGCTGTCGGAACCACCAGCGTGCGGGCGCTGGAAACTGCCGCCTGCGCCGCCCCACCCGGCAAGACGCTGGTACCGTTCCAAGGTGCGACCGATCTCTTCATCCTGCCCGGGTATGAGTTCAAGCTGGTCGACGCCATGCTCACCAACTTCCACCTCCCCCGCTCGACGCTGCTGATGATGGTCTCAGCCTTTGCCGGGCGGGAGACCATCCTGCACGCCTATCAGTTGGCGATCCAGCACGACTACCGCTTTTACTCCTTTGGCGACGCCATGTTAATCACCTGATCGCGCCAGGAGCACCATGGGGTGATTGACAGCGCCTGGCGGCTGTGAGATACTCGGGCCGTTCTTCGAGAGCCCGGATCGTTGCTCCCGACCAAATCGCCATCCTTTTCAAGAGGAGGTGATGCCCATGGATAGTTCTCACGAACGTAGCGCTGCGGCATCCCTCCTCAATCTTGGATAAGATGCCGCAGCGCGAATAAGAAGCCGCCCTTCCGGGCGGCTTTCTCTTTCGGCCGGTCTGTCTCCGCTCAGGGTCAGACGATAAACTGGGACAAATATCGCACCACGGTGAACACGATCAACAGCAAAATGTGCACCACCGCGTAGCCGATCACCGCACGACGCAGATCCAGTTGAGCCATGCCGCCCCCGATCAACCCGTATGCCACCGCGAGGAGCGGAAAGACCAGCAGCGCTGGCGCATCCGCCTTCGCAAAGGCGTGCGAGGCCGAGCCGGCCAGATGGTAGCTGAACTCCGACATGCAGTACGCAAAGGGATCCGGGGAAAGCCGGAATTGGACCAGTGAATCGACGCAAGCCGCGTTTCTGGCGAGCAGGATCTCCGCCAAACCCGCCTCGACGAGAGTGATAGCTACCGCCAGCAAGAAGCCAACCAGGAATCGATGGACCCGATCGAGGTCCGGCTGAAAGCGAACCGCCCCGTCAGTCACCCAGGCACAATCCCAGGTTGCGCGCAGTTCGCACGCCATCGCCGTTCAGGTCGACCCGCTTTGGCGCTGCCAGCGCCTCTTCCAGCGAGACATCGATCATCTTGGTACCCCTCACGCCGACCATTCTGCCGTGTTTCTTTTCCTGCGCCAGGCGAAACGCCGCCGCCCCGAAGCGGGTCGCCAACCAGCGGTCAAAGGCGGTGGGCGATCCACCGCGCTGCAGGTGTCCGAGCACCATGACTCGGCACTCCACCCCACAGGCTTCCTCGACGAACTTGGCAACGGTCGCTCCGATCCCGCCCAGCCGCGCCACGAAGACCTCATCGGCGGCGCGCTTGAAAACCTGCTGACCGCCCTTAGGGTGCGCCCCCTCCGCAACCGCCAAGATGCTGAATTGCGAACCTCGTTCGGCCCGGGCCTGAATCGTTTCGCAGATCCGTTCGAATTCAAACGGGATCTCCGGGATCAGGATCACATCCGCTCCGCCGGCGATCCCGGCATGCAGCGCGATGAAGCCAGCATCTCGGCCCATCAGCTCCAGCACCATCACCCGGTGGTGTGATTCGGCAGTGGTATGCAGACGGTCGATGGCTTCCATAGCGGTGTTGACCGCCGTGTCAAAGCCGAAGGTCACGTCGGTTCCATCGATGTCGTTATCGATCGTCTTTGGCACACCAACGATTGGCGAGCCCTTCTGCGCCAGCTCCAGGCTGATACGCATGGTCCCGTCCCCTCCGACCACAATCAGCGTCTCCAGCCCAAGCTGCTGCAGTCGTTCGACCACTTGGTCAGATACGTCCTCCACGACTTCCTCGCCCTCACGCACGAACTTCCGCGCGAACGGGTTGCCGCGGTTGGCCGCCCCGAGGATCGTCCCGCCTTTGGGCAGGATCCCACGCACCGATTCGCGGGTGAGCTCGATCACGCCATCTGCCTCAAGCAAGCCGTCGAAGCCGTTGCGAATGCCCAGCACTTCGTAATCGCCCTCGTTGTGCGCCGACTTGACCGCCGCGCGGATCACCGCGTTTAGGCCGGGCGCGTCACCGCCGCCGGTCAGAATACCGATGCGTTTCATGCTTCACCCCATGCTCTTCGTACGGCTTGCGAGTTCGGATTCTACCCGTTCAGATCGGAAGGCCGACTTTCTCCGCCAGCAGCGCGGTTGCCTCTTCGGCCGGCACCGGTTCGGAGAACAGAAAACCCTGCGCTAATTCGCAGCCCAAAGAGCGCAGTCGATCCAGTTGGGCGCGAGTCTCCACCCCCTCGGCAATCACTTCCATGCCAAGGTTGTGCGCCAGGGTGATGATGGTGCGCACGATCACTTCGTCCTCGTCTCCGGAGGTCATCCGGTGCACAAAACTGCGATCGATCTTGAGCGAGGAAATCGGGAACCGGTGCAGGTAGGCCAACGATGAGTATCCGGTGCCGAAGTCATCGATCGGCAGTTTGACGCCCAGGGCTCGCAGGCCGACCAGCATTGAAGTCGCGGCCTCCGGCTCGTCCATGATGACGCCCTCGGTAATCTCCAGGGCCAAGTTCGAGGGCTCGAGCTCGTGCCCGCTCAGTGCAGTCTTCACCGCCTTGGTGAGACCGGGTTGGAGCAATTGTCGACTGGAGAGGTTGACACTCATCCACAACTCCGGACCACAGGCGCCGCCCTGGCGCCACTCGGCAAGTTGCCGGCAAGCCTCCTCCAGCACCCAATAACCGATTTCGATGGTCAGGCCGGTCTCCTCAGCCAGCGGCATGAAGGCCGCCGGGAAGGTCAGCCCGCGTTCTGGATGGTTCCAGCGTATGAGCGCTTCAAAACCAATGACCGCCTCGCCTTCGACTTCGATGATCGGCTGGTAGTGCAGCACGAACTCATTGCGCTTTACCGCCCTGCGAAGGTCGGTTTCGAGCTGTAGCAGCTCCACTGCCCGGCCGTGCATCGCTTCATCAAACAGCTCGTAGCGTGCCTTGCCCAGGGTCTTGGCCCGGTACATCGCGATATCGGCGTCCCGCATGATGTCGTCCGCTCGATCGTAGCCGGTCGAACTGACTGCGATTCCGATGCTGACGCTGGGGAACACTTCGTTGTCGTCCAGCTTGAACGGCTGCTGCAGCTGACCCAGGATCCGTTCGGCGGTGCCGGTTGCATGGTTGACCCCCTCGATATCTTCCAGCAGCAC
Organism: uncultured Anaerolineaceae bacterium; assembly: GCA_964524585.1. Taxonomy (GTDB): domain Bacteria; phylum Chloroflexota; class Anaerolineae; order Anaerolineales; family E44-bin32; genus JADFRG01. Next base: position 3,582 of record CAZGCX010000079.1, on the reverse strand, counting down.
GACGAATTCGTCGCCACCCAGGCGTCCGACGGTGTCCACCTGCCGCAGACCGTCTTCTAACCGGCGGGCCACGCCGATCAAGAGCTGATCTCCGGTCAGGTGACCCAGGCTATCGTTGACCACTTTGAAGCGATCCAGGTCGAGGAACAGCACGGCCAACATGTAGTCTTCGCGCCGCTTGGAGCGTTCCAGCGCCCGCTCCAAGCGGTCGGTAAACAGCGCGCGGTTCGGCAAGCCGGTCAGCCCATCGTGAAAGGCGTCGTACACCAGCTGCTCTTCGGCCCGCTTGCGCTCTGTGATGTCCGTCTGCGATCCCGCCATCCGATATGCTCGGCCCTGGTCGTCCCGCATGGCCAATCCGCGGCTCAGCATCCAGCGATACGAGCCGTCTTTGTGCTGCATTCGGTGCTCGCTCTCGAAGTGCGGCGTTTCGCCCTGGATATGTTTGCCGATTTCGGCATTGAACTGGGCCAGATCCTCGGGATGCACTCGGCTAAACCATTCTTCGGTTGAGTTGGAAAGCTCAGACTCCTGATATCCGAGCATGCGGATCCAGCGCGGCGAGTAATAGATGCGGGACTCGGTCAGATCCCAGTCCCACAGCCCGTCGTTGGCGGCGTTGGCCGCCAGCGCGTAGCGCTCCTCACTGACTCGTAGGTCCTGCTCGGCCAGCATGCGAGCACTGATGTCGCGCACAATACCCACCACCCCGATCGTCTCTCCGTCGGGTGAGGTGTGCGGCGAGAACGTGGCCGACATCCAACCTTCCTTGCCGCTCTGCGGCACTTGGAAGAGCGTGTCCTGCGAAGTCACTCGCTCGCCGCGCAGCGCTCGCAACAGCAGTCGATCGATGCCGGGAAGCATGAACTGTGGGAAAAGGTCCATCGCCGAGCTGCCCAGGATATCGTTGGCTGGCAACCCGGTGAGCTCTTCCATAACCTTGTTCCACGCGGTGTAGCGCAGCTCACGGTCGTACACGATGATTCCTTCGTTGACGCTGGTCAGGATGGTAGCGGAGAAATTCTCGGACTCGCGCAGTGCCTCGGCCGCCCGCCGATGCTCGGTGACATTGCGGAACACGACCACCGCACCCGAAAGTTCCCCCTTTTCGTAGATCGGCGTGCTGACGTACTCGACCGGGAAGCTCGATAGGTTGCGGCGCCAGAAGACCTCATCGATCACGGTGTGCTCGATGCCCCCGCTCCACGTGGCGCAGATCGGACACTCGTCCTCCGAGTAGGCCGTCCCATCGGCCCGCGGCTGGTGTAGCGTGACGTGCATCGGTCGACCAACCAGTTCAGCGTATGACCAGCCGGTCACCCGGCTGGCGGCCTGGTTTGCGAAAGTGATCTTGCCTTCGGCGTCCAGGCTGCAGATCCCCTCGCCGGCCGTATTCAGCACCTGATCGAGGCTTTCCTGTTGCTGCCGAAGCTGTTCCACTGAGCGTTGAAGCGTTGCGACCCGGTCGCGCAATGCGGCCCGTTCTCGGCCGACCGTGCGTTGCCCCTGTACCGCAATCACGGTGAGCGCCACGAACAGCACCGCGAAACCGCCGGCGACTGCCGCGTAGGTGGCTGTCTGATGGTCGAGCACCAGGCGCTCGAGCACCGGCGCCGGCACTCCCTGGGGGGTGCTCTCGGTGCTGGCGAACACCGACTCGCCCAGCTTCTGGAGTGCCATAATCTCACCTTCGAAGCGGGTCGAGAGGTAGCCGGAAATGGCGAGCCCTAAGGCGGCGGTGATCAGAAACCCGATCGCTGCCAGGCGAGTAACTCGATGCGTGAGCAGATTCTTCAGCTTCATGCCGTGGCCAAGGCGGTTGAGTCGGCCTGCGCGAATGGCAGGCTCGTTGGCCAGACCCCTGTGCGTCAACCGCCAGCACCGCAAGCGGGCATGGCCGGCCCATCCGCCGTTAGCGGCCGTTCAAATCAACGATAGCACTGGGCGTTCGCGGCGTGACTTCCGAATAGCTTACAGATCGGGAATCGCCTGGCGCCGCTGCGTTGACCCTGTGGCCCAAGGGGCGCCGCGCGTGTGCCCTTTGTTCACATGCGTAAGGCTATTGAAAGCTGAAAACCGGCGGGACTGACTTACGATGTGGTGGCGTGGACACCAAACAATCGTTGCAGGACATCACGCTTCGGCCAGCGGTCATGATCGTGGACGATCAAGCCGGCTATACCGAGGTGATGTCGATGGTGCTGCAGGGATACGGCTTCGACGTGTTTCCCGCCAACAGCGTCGCCGCCGCCTGGGAACTGCTGAACGAGGTAACGCCCGATCTGATTTTGCTGGACGTCATGATGCCGGAAGTGGATGGCTTGACCTTCTTGCGAGAGCTTCAGAGTCACACCCGCCTGCACGTTTCCCCGGTTATGGTGATCACTGCCTACCCCGAAACCCGGCCAGAGGCCTATGAGTCGGGCGCCGTCGGCTACCTGACCAAGCCATTCTCGGCGCAGCAACTGCGCGAGTCGATCGGAGAGCATTTGGGGCTCGACGGTGAAGACTAGCGCGCCACTCCGGTATTGACGCCCGGTTCCTGGTCCGGTTCGGCCACCAGCTGCAGCACCTTTCCTGGCCGCACCCCCAACAAGAGAAACGCAAGCCCTCCCGTAACTCCAAGCACGACAGCATTGATCCCGTGATAGATCACGATCACGCTAGCTGCGGCCGCTTGCGGGACCCCAAGCGCCCCGCCGAACACCAGTGAGCCGAAGGCCTCAAAACTCCCGACATATCCGGGTGCGCCAGGAACGATGAAGGTCAGAGCGAAGAACGCGTAGCCGGTGAGAGCTGCGAGGGGCGAGATCGAGTATCCAATCCCGACGAACAGCAAGACAAAGACCGACGCATCGATCAGCGTCGCCGCGACCGAAGCGGCCAGCAGCGGAACTAGATTCTTCGGCTGCCTTCCAAAGGATGCAAAACCCCCGAGCACACTGCTGATCAAGCCCAAGATTCGCTCCCGCAATTGTGGCCCAAGAAATCGCGGGACGAGCCGCGAGAGTAGACCCGTGATGCGCTCCTGCCAGAAGATGGCGGCGATCACAACTATCGCAAAGCCGACCATCAGAACCGCTCCCAGCCCCAACACCAGCGACAGCGAGCCTCCCAGTCCGGCCCCGCCCAGTACTCCGACCGCTCCGATCAGCAAGACGACCAGCAGATCGAACGAACGGTCGACAGCTACTGTGGGCAGCGAGGCAGAGATGGGAACATTCTCGCGCTGCTTGAGAAACAGGCTTCGTGCCAGTTCCCCGGAGCGGATCGGAATAACGAAGTTAATCAGGCTGGACGCCAGCACGATCAGCCACACATCTGCCCGCTGAACTTGAGCGATTGGTCTTAGGATCAGACGCCAGCGAATCGCGCGGATGTAGGTGCTTGACCAGCCGACCAGCGCCGCTGCGGCAACGTAACCCCAGCGCACTTTGCCCAGTGTCTGGAAGACTTCACCCAGGTCGACCAGGTACAGCCAGACGGCCAGCAGCGCAAGCCCCAGCGCGGTCTGCACCGCAAGCAGCCATGACCCCCGACGCATGTTGTCAGCTAACTCCGGTCAGTCTTGTTCTTACTGCC
>CAZGCX010000078.1:0-10411 GCA_964524585.1 uncultured Anaerolineaceae bacterium | reverse complement strand
GAGCCTGCGGTTGTCCTGCTCAAACAGCTGGTGCAGCTCCTTCAGCGACTCAAGCTGTTCGTCAGCCGGGTTGGTAGAAAACAGCGCCATCACGGTGGTGTACTCACCAGGCATATAGCCAAGAAAGCGGCCGCCTTCGATCTCAGTGGAGCGCATGCCGGCCCCGAAGATCTCCTTGGCGGCCGCCCGGTAGGAGGAAAGCATCGGCACGACCAGCTCAGCCTCGACCTCGAACTCCCCGATGGTGTTTAGCGGCATTCCGGATTCGTTGTCGTACACCGCGTACCCCAGCACTTTGGCGACGTTCTGCTGGCGGATCAACACGCTCTTGCCCTCGGTGGTGGCGGCCCGCCACTCATCCGAGTTCGGCGCCATCTCCATAAACCGTTTTACCGTCTGCTGCTCACGACGGTAGTGGTCATACAGCTCCTGGAACTGGGCGCGATTGATCGAGCCGGCCGCGAATTCCTCCGCCAGATGGGTGATCTTGTCCTGCACTCGCTGCAGGTACTCCTGGGGATTGTCAAGCGCGGAGGGCTCGGCACGCTCAGCCTCACGAGCAGCGGCCCCTGGTTGCTGTTTCTCGGGGGCCGCTGGTACCCGGGCCTGGGATCCGCCCGACAGGAAATCGCGCAGACGTTTTAACATAAGGTCACTCGTTCGGCGGCATTATAGCATAGGGGGCCAATGGGGGATAAATGGCGAAGATGGTCTAGTTGCGCTGGGCAACCTGGCGGCCGTACTCCAGCAGCAGCTCCAGCGCATCCGGCCCGCGCGCCTCGGCGTATACCCGCAGCACCGGCTCAGTGCCAGAGGGCCGGATCAACAGCCACGAGTCGTCATCCATCAGGTACTTCACGCCATCCCCGTCGCTGATGCTGGCCACCGTCAGCCCGCCGATCGAGTCCGGTGCAGATTCGCGCAGGCGCTTCGCCATGCGCTCCTTGGAGATTGGCCGTTGCAGCCGCAGGTCGAGCCGTTGGTAATATGACGGGCCGAAATGCTTGAGCAGATCATCGATCAGCGCATCCAGCGGCTCGCCGCTGGCGGCCACCATCTCCAATGTCAGCAGCCCCATCAGCACCCCATCCCCTTCCGGGATGTGCCCCAGAAACGAAATCCCTCCCGACTCCTCGCCACCGATCAAGACCTGCTCGCGCAGCATCTGATCAGCGATGTGATCGAAGCCGACCGGGGTCTCGATCACTTCCAGCCCATGCTTAACGGCCAGCCGATTGAGCATCTGGGTGGTTGAGACGGTCTTGACCACCTTGCCGCTCCAGCCGCGCTGTTCGATCAGGTATCTCAACGACAGCGCCATCAGCCGGTGCGGATCGACGAATCCCCCGCGGCCGTCCATAGCGCCGATCCGATCGGCGTCCCCATCGGTGGCCACACCCAGCTGGCCATGGCCGGCGGCGATCGCCCCGGCCAGTGCTCCCAGGTAGCGGGCAATCGGCTCGGGGTGGATGCCGCCGAAGCCGGGGTTCATCTCGCCCCGCACCTCAAACACCTCGCAGCCGGTGCCCTGCAGGATTCCCTTGATCTGACCGCGGCCGGAGCCGAACATGGAGTCAACGACCAGGTGCTGGGGGTTTTCGGCGATGGCTTCGAAGTCGATCAGGCCGCGCAGATGCTCGTGGTAGTCCGGGGTGGGGTTGAAGCGTTGGATCAACCCGTCGGCCTTGGCGCGCTCGTAATCCATCATGTTCGGGCCCCGCCCGCGGGCCTCGTTGTCGTTGAAGTACACCTCCACCCGCCGGCATTGCTCGCGGGCCGCTGCACCGCCATAGGCCGCCTTCAACTTCACGCCGTTGTAGCGTGGGGCGTTGTGCGAAGCGGTGATCATCACCCCGGCGATAGCCTGCAGCTTGCGCACGGTAAATGAAAGCGCCGGCGTGGGGACGTCGGCGCTGGTGAGAAAGACTTTGAAGCCGTTGCCGGCCAACACTCGGGCAACCTCCACCGCAAATCGGTCGGAAAGGAAGCGGGTGTCGAAGCCGACCACGATGCGGTTCGGATCCACGTCCTGCGGGACCGGCAGCGCATCTCCGTTGCCGCCGCCGTTCAGCCACTCTTCCGAGGCGACCGCATCGGCGATGGCCTGGCTGACCAGCCGTAGATTGTGGAAGGTGAAGGAGTCGGAGATCACTCCTCGCCATCCGTCGGTTCCGAAGCTAATCGGCATTGCGGGATTGTAACGTGGTCACGGCCGGATGCAGCCGGCGCCACGGAGAGCGCTTTGCGGCATCGAATTGCTGGGGATTGCGCCCCTCACCTTCCGGCGGCGGCCATGGCGGCCGCCTGGCTTGGGGTGAGCTCGCCCAGCAGCACTGCCCGCAGCGCTGCCGCCAGCGCCGGCCCCATGGCGGAAAGCGACTCCGGGTCGGGCAGCGGCGCGGCCACCAGCACCAGCTGACTGGCGATAGCAGTTTCCGGGGTATCCGGCCAGCGGCTCAAGACCTCCGGCTGCGCCGGGACCAGGCCCAGCGCGAAGGTCCACTGCGCCAGGAAGTCCGGTTCCAGCAGCCAGTTGAGCAGCGAAAGCGCCAATGGATCGTCGTTCAGCACGACCCACGACCAACTGATCGCCAGCGAGGTCCCGCGTCCGTCACTGGTGGGCAGCGGGCCGGCGGAATAATCCAGTGGGTTGTAACCAGCCACGAAGTCGGAGAACGGAGCGGCAGTGGCTTCACCTCTCCCGGCCAAGAAGGCCGACCAGGTTTCGGCCGAGGAGGCGAAGTCCAATGAAGAGGGCGCCAGCGCTCCGGCGCTGTTTGCCGAGTTCAGGAATTCCAGCGCCATCTCCAGCGGCTCGAGCTCGATTTCAGTCGGTGCCCCGCCCACTGCCAGGTACTGCGCCATCAGGAAACGCGACTGCGGATCCGAGGCTGGGACCAGAAAGCGGCCCTGGTCGGTGAACAAGGCGCCCCAGGCGGCGGGCGGGCTGTCGTAGGCCGAGGTCCGGTAGGCGAATAGCTCCAAGTCTGCGGCGAACGGCAGGCCGACGCTCTCCCCCGACTCCCGTTCTACCGGCCGAGCGAAGTCGTAGGTCTGTAACATCTCGTCCGAAACCGGCAGGCTGGCATTGGGGACGACCAGCTCCGGCGAGTGGAGCAGCGAGGCGCGGTCCAGGATCGCCAGATCGGGAAGCGCACCGGAGGCAGCCTGGTGCGCGGCGGACAATGAATCTCCGAGACCGCCCGGCCCGCTCTCGGCCTTCACCCGAATGGCGAGATGCACACCTTGGTGCTCGGCTTCGAACAACTGCAGCCGCTGCAACAGCAGCGAGCCGGCCTGTGAGGCGGTGTCTGGCGCAAAACGTGGTGGCAACCAGATGGTGAACGCCTGCGGCAGGTCGCCGGGGGTGACCGGGATCGCGCTAGCGATCGGTGCCGGAGTTGGCGCCGGAGCCGAAGTGGCGATCGGCGTGACGGTGGAGCAGGCAGCGACCAGCAGGGTGAACGCCAGTGACAGGCCCCGAGTGGCCGTCGAGCGGATCACGGCGGTCCTCCGGCCAGGCGGCGCCTTGGCGGTTGGCATGGGCGCGCATTATACCCGCCGGCTTGGCCCCCACCCATGCCCGTCCAACCTCACATTCGCTGCAGCTCGGGCCAGCCACAGAGCGCCGTACCCTGGCGGATACAAGCAGCCTGACCAGCGTGTGAATGAGCCGCGCGGGGTAGCATGCTAAAATCGCGGCGCCGTGCCCAAAGTGCTGCTGGAAGGGATTCCCGCCAAGCCCGGCTGTTACCTGATGAAGGACAAGGCCGGCCGGGTGATCTACGTCGGAAAGGCTGTCAACTTGAACAGCCGGGTCCGCTCCTACTTCCACGCCTCGGCCAGCCTGGACCGCAAGACGGCCGAACTGGTCTCCCGGATCGCCGACATCGAATGGATCGTGGTCAGTTCGGAGCTGGAAGCGCTGATCCTGGAGATGACGCTGATCAAGCGTCACCGGCCGAAGTACAACATCCGGTTGAAGGACGACAAGCGCTATCCCTACGTGCGGGTGCATTGGGGGGAACCGTTCCCCAAGGTCACCATGACCCGGCGAATGGTGAACGACGGCAGCCGATACTACGGCCCGTACACCAGCGTCTGGGCAGTACACCAGACGCTGGACGTGCTGCGCAAGATCTTTCCGTACCTGACCTGCGACCGGGAAATCACCGGTCAGGATCTGCGGGCCTGCCTGTACTACGACATCAAGCTGTGCACCGGCCCGTGCATTGGGGCGGTGAGCCAGCAGAGCTACCGGGAGATGATCGCCGACCTGTGCAAGTTCCTGGAGGGCCGCACGGAGCCGGTTGTCGAGCGGCTGCAGAGCGAGATGGAGCGGGCGTCGCAGTTGATGCACTACGAGAAGGCAGCCGCCATCCGCGATCAGCTGCGGGCGATTGAGAAGGTGGTCGAGGGACAGAAGGTAGTCTCGCGGGAGCAACTCGATTCGGACGTGATCGCCTTCGCGCGCGACGAACGCAGCGCTTGCGTTCAGGTGTTCTTCATCCGCCGCGGCAAGCTGATCGGTCGGGAGTACTTCGTGTTGGAAGGCACCAAGTCTGCCGAGGACGAAGAGTTGGTACGGGCCTTTGTCAAGCAGTTCTACTCCGACTCGGCCAGCGTGCCGCAGCGAGTGCTGCTGCCGATGGAGATTGAAGAGGCGGCGATCATTGAGCATTGGCTCAACCAGCGCAGCGCGGACCGCAAGGTCAAGCTGACCGTCCCACAGCGGGGTGCGAAACGCGATCTGGTCGAAATGGCGGCCGACAACGCCGCGGAAACCCTGAGCATGTTGCGTGCCCGCTGGGAGGCCGACCGGAGCAAGCACGTGGAGGCGCTAACCGATCTGCAGACCGCACTCAAGCTCTCCAAGCCGCCGGTGCGCATCGAAGGCTACGACATTTCCAATTTGCAGGGCACTGCCGCGGCCGGCTCAATGGTGGTCTTCGAACAGGGTGCGCCAAGCAAGGCGCTCTATCGAAAATTCACGATCAAGTCAGTGCAGGGCCAGGACGACTTCGCCAGCATGGAAGAGGTGCTGCACCGGCGATTTCGGCGCTACCGGGCGTCGCTGGAGCAAGCCGAGCAGCCGGGGGGCAAGCTCGATCGCGCCTTCGGTCACCTGCCGGACCTGATCCTGGTGGATGGCGGCAAAGGACAGCTGGCCCGGGCGGTGGAGGTGCTGCACTCGTTTGACCTGATCGGCACGGTGCCGATCGCCGGCCTGGCGAAGCGTCACGAGGAGCTGTTCCTACCGGGTCGGATCGATCCGGTGATCCTGCCGCGCAATTCGCAGGGACTGTTTCTGGTGCAGCGGGTGCGCGACGAGGCACACCGCTTCGCGCTCCAGCATCACCGCACTCGACGCAAACGCAGCAGCCTCTCGTCGCAGCTCGATACCATCGAGGGCATTGGGCCGGCGCGCCGCAAAGCGCTTTTGAGCGCTTTTGGCGACCTGGAAGCCTTGCGGCAGGCGGACGTGGGGGCGATTCAGTCGGTAAAGGGCATCAGCCGTGAACTCGCCGAGCGGGTCAAGGCGGAGATTGCCTGAGAGCCCATGACCGACCCCGCTGCCCGCCTGGCCTGGATTATCGACGACGACGACGAGATGCGGCGCGCAGTCCAACTGATGCTGGAGATGCTGGATTTCAAGGTACAGTCGTTTCGCGATGCGCGGGCCGCAGCGCAGCTGCTGCTGCAAGGGAAACGCCCGCAGTTGATGGTCCTGGACATCAACATGCCGGAAGTCACCGGCCTGGACATGTTGGAGTTTCTGCAAATGCGCAAAGGGTTCAAGAGCTTGCCGGTCATCATGCTCTCGACCGAGTCTTCCGACGTGCGGATCGACGAGGCCATGCACCTGGGCGCCAGTGGATTCGTGACCAAGCCGGTCACGATCGAGGAGCTTGAAGAGGTCATCAGTCGGGTCTTGAGGACCCCAGGCGGTCCCTAACCAACCACGAGCAGGAGGAGTGATGCCAGCGCGGAAAGCACAAGCACTTTGGCACGGTAGTTTCAAGGACGGGCACGGTCACATGTCGATCGGGGACGGGGCGTTCGAGGGGAGCTACAGCGCCTTTTCTCGATTTGAGGACGAACAGGGGGGAACCAACCCGGAGGAGCTGCTGGGCGCGGCGCACGCCGGGTGCTTCTCGATGTCGCTGGCGGCCGGCCTCAGTCGGGCCGGAACGCCCCCCAACCACATCCAGACCGAGGCGGAGGTGACTCTCGAGCGCACCGACGCCGGCTGGACGGTGACCAGGATCCAACTCACAACCCAAGCCGAAGTCCCGGGTGTGGACGCCGCGGCCTTTCAGGCGGCGGCCGAAGCGGCCAAGAGCACCTGCCCGATCTCCCGGGCGCTCGGCAGCGGGGTGGCGGTGAGCCTGAACGCGACCCTGCACAACCCCTAGCTCAATCGCACGGCCCGGGGGGCGTCCCTGGGATGCGGCGCCTGGCTGAATCCCGCAGGGACTTCGCCTCTGGCTCAGTCCCGTACCCTTGTGGGGCACAAGCGGGGATTTCGCCTGTTCATGCCCCGGAGGGGTACGGCTCAACGATCAGCAGTCCCAGCCCGAGCGCCGCGGCGGCGAGCTTCTCCCAATCTTGCTCACGCACCACGGCCCGCTTTGGATCGAGCCGGGTCTGGATCCAGCGCCGAGTGGTGCGGTGCTCGGTGAGCCGCTCCAGCACCTGCGGATCCTCGACCTGCAGCACCAGTTCACGGAGCAGCGTCGCTTCCGCGCCCTGGCTCTCCCAGCGCTCCAGCGCGCGGGCAACACTGGGTGGCAGTCGATCGCCGGTGGCCTGCCTGAGGATCAAGGCCGCGTTGCCGGCGGTGAGCCCCTGAGCGGCTGCTCGTTCGAGCGCCGCGGCAGAGAGCTGATAGCGGTAGCCGCCGGCATCTGCCGATTCCCAGCGCGTGAAGCGGGCGATCTGATAGCGCAGCGAGCGATCGGCGGTCCGGGCAACACGGATCTGGCCGTCAGACCGCACGACCGCGGTTCCCGGCCGCGGGTCGAGCTCGGGCTGCGGCCCGGAGCCCAGCAGCAGGGCCGCAGCAGGCATGACCCGGAAGGACTTTCGCTCGGCGCAGAGCTCAATCGCACCCAGCCAGTGCAGCGGCGCGGAGAGCAGGTAGCGTAGATAGGCGCCCTCGACCTGCTCCCAATTGGCGAATCCGGTCAAGAAGCGCCCGTCACTGGTGCTCTGCAGGTACCAGGACTCAAAGCCACCCGGCGGACGTAGGAACCCCGGCGAGCGATGATGCACCGCGGCCACGAAACTGGAGAGCGACCACCAGTTCGAGAGCGGTAGTTCCGACAGCAGCAGCAAGGCGGCGCGGCGGCCCGCCACCGGATCATTCGGCCAGGACGCGTCGGCGACCTGCAGGGTTCCCAGTTGGGCTAAGTCGTTCCAGCTCGTGGAACCGAGCCAGGCGCGTTGCAGCCACGCCAGCGACTCCCCCCGGCTGCCGGTCAGGAAGGCCTTCAGCTGCTCGGCAGAGGCAGGCAGCCCAGCAACCAGCGTCACCAGCAGTTCGAACGCCGCCGGGAGCAGTAGGAATTGGCGCAGCTGATCGGACTGCACTCGATCGGGATGCCGGCGCAGCTCGGCCAGTACGGTCGTGGCGTCATCTACCGCGTAGCTGCCGGCGGCCAGCACCTTACCTGGTTTGCTGGCCGGCTCCCCCAGCGGCGTCTGTGGAGCCGACTCCGGTGGCCGGAGCCGGGGGAGCAGATCGTTGGGGACGAACCCGAACTCCTGTGGCCCAACCTCGGTATCGGCGAATGCCCGGCCGATCAGGCCGCGATACCAGAGAATCTCGAGCGCCGAATTCGGATTACGCCAGGGTTTGAGCCGATCTCGCCGGCCGGCGCCCATTTCCCGTAGCGGGCCGAATCGGCGGTTGAGCTCTTCCCAGGTCAGGCGTCCCCCGGCACGCTGCAGCTGTTCCAGTGCCAGCCGCGCCGCTTCGGGCAGGACCAGCTCGTCGGCTGCAGCCAGCATGGCGGTCCCCAGATTCCCCGCCTCGGAGCTGGCAGGCAGCTCGAAGCCCCAAAGCTCGCTCACCACGCGCAGGAAGCCGGGATCGTGGTCCTGAAGGGTTTGGAGCAGGGTTCTCAGTCCCGCACCCTATAGGGCACCAGCGGGGATTTCGCCTTTCGGCTCAATTGATCACGCGCAACGCTTGCGGCAGGATCTGAACCGTCAATTCTCGAACGTTGGTTGCGGCGTTGGCGAAGATCTCGCCGTCGGTGTGGATCAGCAGCGGCTGATCGGCGACCAGCTTGAGCTCCCGGAAGCGACCCAAGTGGATTTGCTTAAAGCGCCCGTGCGTGCCGCGCATGAATTCCGGGATCAGCCGAAACATCATCGGCCGTGAGACGTATTCGACCATGGCGTAGTCAAACACACCATCGTCCGAGCTGGCGTCAGGGGCAATCAAGAAGCCACCGCCTTCGCGGGGGCCGTTGCACAACGTGAGCATCAGCAGCTCCATGTCCAGCTGTTCCGAATCAGTCGAGATCTGCATGCGGGGAGCTCGGTGGTCGCGCAGGATGGTCCGAATCACTGCCACCAGGTACATCGCCAGTCCTCGCAGGCGGGTGATGGCGAGCGAATTGATCACGGTGGCGGCGTCGAAGCCGATCCCCAAGGTGTTGTCCCAATACTCGACCCGGCCACCAGCGTCGCGCACCACGCCCAGGTCAACCGGGCGGGGTTCGCCGGAGAAGGCGCGCAGGATGGCTTGATCTGCATCGCTCTGGATGCGGTTGTTGAAGCAGAAGTCGTTGCCGGAGCCGAGCGGGACGGCAGTGAAGGCTGGCCGCCGTTCAGGCGGCACGGCCATCAACCCATTGACGACCTCATGGACGGTGCCGTCCCCGCCGACCGCCACCACCACATCAAAGCCATGCTCTGCTGCTTGCTCAGCCAGTTCTGTAGCGTGGGTCGGGTATTCGGTTCCGGTCCACTCCGCCCCACCGTGGTGCTCAATGGTGGCCTGCAGCGCGGCAGCTACCCGCCAGGCGCGCCCGCCGTCAGCATGTGGGTTAAAGATCAATTTGACGCGCCGGCTCGGCTTACGGGTTTCCATGAGTTTCGAGTTGCAGGGGTATTGCAGTGATTATAAGTCCAGCGCCGGCGAGGGGGATGTTGGCTGAACTACCAGACGGATCAGCCGGTCGAGTCGTCGAGGTGCAGGGGTTTTGTACTTCAGCGGGGTTCTGGGGATTGGGGATTGATTGGGGAGGCGGCCGGGCTGGCCGCCTCCCTCCTTACGATAGGGCCGCGGGGCCCGGATTTCAGCCGAACACCTTCCCTCGACGGAGTGCTTTGACGACCGCCAACAGGACGACCGCGCCGCCTAACGACAGCAGCAAAGCCGGCAAACTGAAGTCCTGCTGGTTGATGGTAGCGATGCCAAAGTAGGGGCTCAGGAAATAGCCCGCAATGAACGCCCCTACGATACCCACCACAATATCCATCACCAGGCCCTGTCGCCTATTGGTTCCCATGATGTTGCTGGCGACCCAGCCTACGACTGCCCCTGCGATTAGCCATATGATCAAGTTCATTGTTTCCTCTCCTCAGATAAGTGTTTCGAGATCGCGGATACGATGGTTCCAGATCTTGCTTGCCGGTTGCTGCACCGCTGATTGGTCATGCCATATCGACCTCCGGTTTCCGAATGCAGATGATGTTCCGACTCGTCTGCTCATGATCACTGCTCGTCCAACTCATGGATCGCCAACTAGCTGCGACTATCTTGAGTCGTTGTTTGCGTAACGCTTGTGGCAGGGCCACCCGCCGGACGGTAGAAAACCACCCAGACGACCCGCGCCACCGCCCAACCCACCAGGCCGTATACGAGCATGGCGATGAAGGAAGAGAGTTCCAGCACCATGCCACCCGCCGATGGTGTTGACGTCAACCCGGCAAAGGGCAGCAGAAAGATGTCGGTGAAGGAATAGAGCAAGGCAGCGAAGGCGTTGCCGGCGTCGGCGGCCATCAGCTTGAGCAGGATGCGGAGTGCCAGCATCGCTTCAAGGACCCCCAGCAAGAGCCAAATCAACTGGGTGGCTTTGAAGGTGAAGATACGCCGCTCTCGTTCTGGTTCTTGTTCTGTCGTTCGGACCTCTTGGACATTTGTCATTTTGCTACTCCTATTCTGGTCTTTCACATGAATGGCTGATCCGGATTTCGTTACTCTCAACGCGACTGGACTCACAAAGACACCGGGCCGCTCGTCCAGTCCAGAAGCAGCTCCTGGGCCTCTGGCAGCCCCGGGCGTTCTGAGGGAAGACCGTAGCTGGCCAGGTCGGTCCCTTGTATGTCCTGGATCTGCTCGCGATACCAACGCTCGAACGGAAGATCCGAAGTCATGATCTCGCCCAGCGCCTGT
>CAZGCX010000077.1:0-10490 GCA_964524585.1 uncultured Anaerolineaceae bacterium | reverse complement strand
CGGTCAATTCGATCAGTTGAGGGATCCTGGTCATGCTGCCGCGCTCAAGTAGCGGGGCTGGTTCGCCCAGGCGACAAGCCGATCCTGCGAAAGACCCAGGGAGCCCCCAAACTGATCATCAGCCCCACGGTCAGGTAGCGTATGAACCGCAGCGGAGTGTAGAGCGCCTCGCCTTCGGCCGGAAACCACGCTCGCAGGCCGATGAACACCGCAAACACCAGCACCGAGCCCAGCAAAAATCGAAGCAGCCGCTGCCAGATTGGCCCCTCCGTGCTGTACCGGCCGTTTCGCAACGTGATCGACAGCCCGCCAGCGAATCCGCCCAGCGCTCCCATGGCTGCCACGACGTCGTTGACTGGGTGCAGGCTGAACAACACCACCGCACCACCTACCCCCAGCAGAAGCTGCTGATAGGTTTCCAGGCCACGCAGCCAGCGTTCCAAGCGCTCTCCCTGGTTGATGTAAAACCACAGGATGACCGCTCCAATCAGCCAGCCTCCGAGCACATCAGTCGGGAAGTGAACCCCCAAGTAAACTCGCGAAAGGCCGATCAGAAACGCCAGGACTGCACCCGCCGCCCATGCCCAGCCGCTACGGGCCCAGCGGGCCAGTGAACCCCAGACAATTACTGCGGTCTGGGCATGACCGCTTGGCAGGCCGTAACCATACGATTCGAGAAGGGCCAGCGAGGGATCCAGGTCGCCAGGTCTGGGCTGAAGCAGCAGGTCCTTGGCAATCGTGTTGAGGTAGGCAGAACTCAGTGAGAGCACAACCAGCCGGGCCGCCAGGCCGTAATCTACACTCCAGAACAGCAGGGGAAACAAGAGTAGGAAGAACTGCTCATTTCCCATGGAAGTGATGGTCTCGAACAGCGGCTTGGCGCCGGACCCAAAGGTTCGCTGGACCAGGCCGATGAATTCCAAACCCCAGCTAAGTATCGGATCCATGGCCCCCTCCCGCTTGGTTTACCACCGTGAACCGTCCCCGACGAGATCACCGTCCCGCTCACACGCATAAACCCGGCTCTCAGTGATTGGCCTCGGGTGGAAGCTAGACCAACGCCGCACCTTCCAAGACCAGCAACCGCCGCTTGGTCTCGACTCCGGCCCCACCGGAATACCCGGTCAGCGAGCCGTCCGCCGCGACCACCCGGTGACACGGCACCACGATTGGGATCGGGTTGTGCGCCAGGGCCTGCCCAACCGCCCGGGCAGCTCGCGGCCTACCAATGCGCTGAGCGATCTCGCCATAAGTCGCCACCAACCCAGCCGGGACCGTGATCGCCGCCTTCAAAACCTCACGTTGGAAGGCGGTCACCGCCGACAGATCCACCGGGAGATCGAACTCGCGCCGTTGGCCGTCAAGGTATTCGACCAGCTGCTCCACCACCTCCGCCACCCGCTCTTGCGATCTCAGAACCGGCGCGCGGCTGTGTTCGGAGAGTCGCTTCACCAGCCGTTGCTCGTCCCGGCCGAAGTCGATCGACACCACACCAAGCCGGCCCACCGCGATCAGCAGCGGTCCGACCGAACTGTCAGGGATGCTGCCGTACCAAATCGCCTGCTCCCAGAGCTGGCTGGATGCTCGCAGACTTGCCAGCGCCCGCCGGGTGCGGTCCGGCGCCGGCTCAACGCCCAGCACCTGGTCCAGCCCTTCAACCACGATGGCTTCGTCTTCCATTTTCGGGATCACTCTCCTGCGCCTGCCAGATCGGCCATTTTGGCGCCACCCACAGCGGCCGCCTTATCCACCGAGAACCAGTTTCGGAGCTTGCGCAGCCCCTGGTAGACATTGGCCCGAGCCGCTTCGGGACTCATGTCGAGCGCCAGCCCGATCTCATCGTAGCCCAGTTCCTGATACTTCCGCATCACCAGCGCCGCTTGCTGCTTATGTGGCAGTGTCTTGACCGCTGCCCTCAGCGCCTCCAATTGCAGCCTCTGCTCGATCTGATGCTCGATCGGAGGGCTCGAACCGGGCAAGTCTCGGGGCAATTCGACCGGTTGGCGCCGGCGTTGCTTCAGACGAGTCATTGCCAAGTTGTAGGCGATCCGGTACAGCCAGGCCCGCACGTTTGCGCCCTGATCCAGACGGTCATAGGCCTGGAAGGCCCGCAGAAAGGCTTCCTGCAAGCAGTCCTCGGCGTCCGGCGACTCGTTGAGCAATCGGTACAGGAAGATGAAGATCTCCTTCCCATGATGCTCCACCAGTGATGCAAATTCGGGATTCTTCTGCACGCCTTTTCGTTCCGACTTGTACCGGTATGACTCGGCCGCTGGCAAAATGTGAGATTAGCTATCCGGGGAAGTACCGTCCAGCAGCTCCCGCCGCTGCAGCATGCGATGCATAGTGGCCCTGCCGTGGTGCAGAATCGGCGGCCCGTGTGAGGGGAGCAAGTGCTCATAGTCCAGCTCCCCCAAGCGTTGCATTGAGGCCCGGGCGCGTTCCGGATCGGGCGTTGCCAGCGAGAGTGGTGGTCCAAGCCTCCCGCCCAGGTTGAAGACCGCGTCGCCACAAATCATGGCCCGGTCCTCTGGATGCAGGAATCCCACCTGCCCCGGACTGTGGCCGGGCAAGTGGATGACTGCCATCCCCTCCGCCGGCTGCCCGCGCTCCAGATCGCGGGCCACCGGCACGCCGGACACCGCGGTCTTGGCAACCAGCCGTCCAACCCGGAAGGCCAGGCTGCGGGAGGGGATCCGGCGATAGTCGGCCTCACCCAGCACGAACGGCACCTCGTCCTTGTGGCACATGACCGGGGGGTTCCAGGCCTCCCGCAGCGCCGACAATCCGCCGGCGTGATCGAAGTGGGCATGGGTCAGCAGCACACGCCGCGGTCCGTCCCCTCCGGTGGCCCGCACCACCGCCGAGATCAATTGATCGGCGTTCTCCGGGGCTCCGGTGTCAATCAGCGTCCACCCCTCCGCGGTGCTGATCAGCCAGACCGCGACCGGGGCCTGGATCGGGCCAAACAACCGCAGGCGCAGTTCAAGACGCAGAATATGGTCGGTGACCCTCTCAAAGCTCGGCATGTTGTATGGAGCGAGATCAGTAGCCGTGCTGCGGGTCGAACAGATTCAGTAGCGGCTCGTTGGCGACATAGCGCCGGAGGTTTTCGGCAAACAACTCTGCGGCGCGCTCAAGGTAGTGACCCGAGGTGCCGGCCACGTGCGGCGACAACATCACGTTGGGCAGCTCCCAGAGCGGACTGGTTTCGGGGATCGGTTCGACGGGGAAGACGTCCAGTGCAGCACCGGCGATACGGTTTTCCTTCAAGGCCTCGACCAGCGCTCCGTGATCCACCACGCCGCCTCGTGAAAGATCTACCAGGTAAGCAGTGGGCTTCATCTCTCCGAACACCTTGGCGTTGACCAGCCCACGGGTGTTGGGGGTCAGCGGGACGGTCAAAACCAGGAAGTCGCACTCGGATGCCATCGAAGCCAGCGCCTGCGGGGGATAGATCCGGAGCGGGATTTCAGCTTGTGGGTCGCCCAATCCCTCCGGCATATAGCCGGACTGCTCCAGCTGTTTGAGATCGCGTTTGGTTACCAGGATTTGGGCCCCAAACGACTGGCAGAGCCGCGCGATCTCTCTCCCGATGCTTCCATAGCCGACGATCCCGACCGTACTGCCCCGCAGCTCGAGTGGCCGGAAGCGTGTGAAACGATCCTCGGCCCAGCGTTTCTCGCCTTTGTCCTGCATCATCGCGGGCAGATGACGCGCAATACTCAACATCATCGTCAGTGCGAACTCGGCCATTTGCGGTACTGCCGCCCCACTCAAGCTGGTGACCTTGATCTCCGAACGCAGCAAGCTGTGATCGACAAAAGGATCGATCCCGGCCCAGTGGAATTGAATCCAGCGCAGATTCGGCACTCGTTCCGGATTGGGCAGCGCCCGGCGGGTATACAGCACTTCGATGTCGGCCAATTGCTGGTCCGTCAATTCCTCGGCCTCCGCCACCGGTGCCATTTGGATTATCAATTGCGGCGAGACTGCCTTGAACTTTTCGAGCAGCGCCTCGGGCAGGTCGACCGTGATCAGCACCGGAATCTCAGCCATCCGCGGAATTGTACATGATGGCCGGATTTCCAGTCCGGCAGGGCCCCGCGTGCGCACTGCCTCCACGGAGCGGCTCAGATATACTTGAATCCGTCCGCCAGGCCCAAAATGCACATCGGCATCCTGTATCCACAGACCGAATTCGGCAGCGATCCGGCCACAATCCGCGACTTCGCCCAATCCGCCGAGCAGCTCGGCTACTCGCACATCATGACCTACGAGCACGTGCTGGGCGCCAACGCCGACCGGCCGGGCGGCTGGAACGGCATCTACTCTCATGAGGATCCGTTTCTGGAGCCCTTTGCCCTGCTGAGCTTCATGGCCGGAATCACCTCACGGATCCATTTTCTGACCAGCATCCTGGTTCTGCCCCAGCGGCAGACCGCCCTGGTCGCCAAACAGGCCGCCACCTTGGATTTGCTCAGCGGCGGGCGGCTGCGGCTGGGGGTGGGCGTCGGATGGAACGAGGTCGAATTTCAGGCGCTCGGCGAGGACTTTCACAATCGGGGCCGCCGAATCGAGGAGCAGATCGATCTGATGCGAATGCTTTGGACCCGGCCACTGGTGCAGTACGAGGGGCAGTGGAACCACATTCCGGACGCCGGGATCAACCCCCTACCGATCCAGCAACCGATCCCGGTCTGGTTCGGAGGGCATGCGGAAGCGGTACTGCGCAGAGTGGCTCGCATTGGCGACGGATGGATCCCCAACTACCGCACCCCACAGGACCTCGAACCCCACCTTGATCGGCTGCGAGGCTACCTTGACCAGCAGGGGCGCAGCCTGGATCAGATCGGGATCGAAGTGCGTCTTCACTATCGCGAGGGAGACCTGGAGCGGCTGGGGCGGCTGATGGAAGAGTGGTCCGCCATGGGCGCGACCCACCTGGGTCTCAACACCATGAACAGCCGATTGGAAGGACCCGCAGAACACATCGATGCATTGCGGCGCTTTGCCGAGCTGCTGCCGGGCGCTTAGCTGTGAGCTTCCACTCAGCTGAAGCTCTGAGCGCCGCGCTTCGCCAACAGCGGTACCTGGCGGATCCCGGGTTGGCAACCTCCCTGTTGCTGGCACTCAGGCTCGAGCGACCGATCTTCCTGGAAGGCGAGGCCGGAGTCGGGAAGACCGAGGTCGGCCGGGCACTGGCGGGGGCGCTGGGTACGGAGCTGATCCGGCTGCAGTGCTATGAAGGCCTCGATCTCAGCCAGGCCGCCTACGAATGGAATTACACCCGCCAACTGCTGCATATCCGCCTGGCAGAGGCGCGGGGCGAGCGGCCGGAGGAGAAAGACTTGTTCGGCGCCGAATTCCTGTTGCAGCGCCCGCTGCTGCAGGCCGTTCAGTGGAAAGGGGATGCGCCGCCGGTCTTGTTGATTGACGAGCTTGACCGCAGCGACCAGGAATTCGAGGCCTATTTGCTGGAAGTCCTGTCCGAGTTTCAGATCACCATCCCCGAGATTGGGACGCTGCGCGCCCAGCAGCCGCCGGTGGTGGTCCTGACCTCCAATCGAACCCGGGAGGTGCACGACGCCCTCAAGCGGCGCTGCTTGTACTACTGGATCGACTACCCAGATTTCGAGCGCGAACTGCAGATCCTGCGGCTCAAGCTTCCGGGGCTTTCGGAAGAGTTCTCCCGGCAGGTGACCCAATTCGTTCAAGAGCTGCGTCAGGCGGAGCTCTACAAATCGCCCGGGGTCGCGGAGACGCTGGATTGGGCCGAGGCGCTCCAGACCCTGGATCAAGAGCAGCTCAGCCCCCAGATTGTTGATCTGACCCTGGGATCCCTGCTGAAGTACCAGGACGATCTGCAAGCCGTTCGGGGCGAGCGGGCCGACGATCTAGTCGCCCACGCCATCACCGCCGATTGATGGGAGCACTGTTTCACAATCTGCTGGTCTTCGTACAGCTGCTGCGGGCGGCCGGGGTTTCCACCGATCCTGAGCGGACACGCCTGTGCCTGCGGGCCGTGGAGCAGCTCGGATTGAAGCGGCGCTCCGAGTTCTACTACGCCGCTCGCACCACCTTGATCTATCGCCAAGGCGATCTGGCAGCTTTCGACCAGCTATTTGCTGCTTTCTGGCCACGCTTGCGCGCCGGCCGGCTGCGGCGGCTGCGGCCACCCACGGCGGTTGGCCAGACGGCGCCACGGCTTGCCGGGTCGCCGGGAGGATTGCGGCGCGGTCGCGGCTACAGCGCTGACGAAGTGCTGCGTCGGAAGGATTTTGGCGACATGACCGATGCCGAATTGGAGCAGGCCCGGCGCTTGATCGCCGCCCTCGGCTGGCGACTAGGAGAGCGGATGTCCAGACGAATGCAGGCCGGCCCGGGCCGGTCGTTTGACTATCGGCATTCCTGGCGAGCCAACTTGCGGTACGGCGGCGAACCGCTGTTGCGGGTATATCGTCAACGGCTCCCTAAACCACGTCCGTTGGTGGTCATTGCCGACGTCAGCGGCTCGATGGAGCGCTATTCGCAGCTACTGCTGCATTTCACCTACAGTCTGTTTCGTGGTCTGGATCAGCCGGTGGAAGCGTTCGTCTTCAGCACGCGGCTCAGCCGCATCACACGCCAGCTACGGCTGCACCGCGCCGCCCAAGCGATGCGTGCCATTTCGAGCGCAGTACCGGACTGGTCCGGCGGAACACGGATCGGCGCAGCGATCAAGCAGTTCAACTTCTACTGGGCCCGGCGGACGCTGTCGCACGGCGCAATCGTGGCGGTGATCAGCGACGGTTTAGACCGTGGGCAGGTGGAGCTGCTGAAGACCGAGATTGCCCGCTTGCGACGCAGTTGCTACCGGCTGATCTGGCTCAATCCGCTGCTCGGTTCGCCCGGTTACCGGCCGCTGGCAGGCGGAATGCAGGCCGCGCTCCCGTACCTGGATGGCTTTTTGCCAGCCCACAACCTTCTGAGCCTGGAGCAATTGATCGCCGGGCTACTGCAGCTCTCCAGCCGCCGGCTCCCAGCAGGCGGTATGCCCCGCGCCCCCGTCGAGTTGACGGCTTCCGCCACGCCGTAGCGCAAAACCCGCGCGTCACTTCCTCCCTCGATCGGTGTTAAGACGGATGAATTTGGGCGCAATGCAAATTCGCACCCTATCGTCCCGAACGGCTGTGGCAGGGACCATCATCTCAAACGGGTCAATCATCCAGCTCCCTCGGCAGGTGGAGTAACGGATTCACGAGAGACCTCCGCTCTGGCGGAGGTCTTGTTGCAAGCGAAGGAGGTGAACCCTATCGAAGCAGGTAGCACAGCGCTTCACCCGGAATTGACCTGAATTCTCGAATTGGAGGAGTCTTTTATGGCAACTAGAGTGATGGGTTATTTGCCCAATGATCGGCCCCCACTCGGGCAACTGATACTGCTCGGTTTCCAGCACGTTCTGACCATGTTCCCGGCCACCATCTTCGTGGCGGCGTTCGCGGGTTTCCATGTCGGGACCGTACTGCTGGCCTCGGGCGTATCGACAATCGTCGCGCTGGTCTTATCACGGCGCGGAATCGGAAAGTACATCCCCCTGTTTTACGGCTCCAGTTTCAGCTACATCGCCGCCTATGTGGCCGTCGGCACGCAGATGACCGGCGCTCCGGCGTCATTCGGCGTTCCGTACCCGGACAATGTGATCAGCACCATGCAGGCCGGCATCGTCGTCACCGGCATCTTGAACATCGTCGTCGGCTTCATCATCCGGGCCGTCGGCAAGGATGCGGTTGATCGGGTGCTGCCGCCGGTAGTGACGGGCTCGGTAGCGGCGATCATCGGCTTTGGCCTAGCGTATGCGGCACTCGGTCTGGCCAACGCCAACTGGCTGGTAGCCGTTGTGACCCTGGTGCTCACCATCATGTTCTCGGTGTATCTCCAGACCCGCGGTTTCATCGGCATGCTGCCGGTGTTGCTGGGCGGGGTTGTCGGCTACCTGTTTTCGGCGCTTGTGGATTCCGGGTCGGTGTCCATGACAGGTGTGAATGCTGCCAGCTGGCTGGCCACTCCACACCTCACCTTCCCGACCTTCGCCGGCAGCATCATCGCCACCGCAATTGTGAGCATCGCCGTGATGGCGATCGCCACAATTCCGGAGTCCACCGCCCATCTGTATCAGATCAGCCTGTACGTCGACCGGTTTGCGGATGAGATCAAGCAGCCGCACTACAAACTGGATCAGTACCTGGGCTTCAATCTGGTGCTGGACGGCATCGGTGACTTCCTGAACGGTCTGGTGGGGGCCACGGCGGGTACCAACTACGGGGAGAACAACTCCCTGATGGCGATCACCCGCAACTACTCCGGCCCAGCGCTGATGGCGGCCGGCGTGATCTCGATCTTGCTGGGCTTCGTCGGCAAGCTACAGGCGCTGGTCGCTTCCGTGCCGCTGGCGGTTTCCGGCGGGCTGGCGATCTACCTGTTCGGCGTGATCGGCATGCAAGGCATCGCGCTGATGCAGGAGCACAACGTCAGCATGTTCAACCCCCGCAACCTGGCGGTTGGCGCCACGATCATGGTCCTGGGGATCGGCGGAAACATCGGCTTCGAGGGTGGTTTCATCCCGATCACGGTTGGAAATGTGTTCCCGAATGGCCTTCCGGCCATCGCGACCGCGGCCGTGCTCGGCATCCTGCTGAATCTGGTGTTCCTGATCTTCGAACCCCCAAAGCGGATGGCCGCAACTGAAATGGGCATGGCTGGCGACTAGCTCGCCGTCGGTCTGAACGACAAAGCCGGAGTTCGCACGATCGGACTCCGGCTTTTCATTTCAACTGGGATTCTCTTCGCGTATCGCTGTGCAGTACTCGTTTCTCAGTCAACGCTCATCTTACAGCCCCCTTACAGACTCATCCAGCCATAAGCATCGCATGCCATAATCCCTTCAAGACGCAGGCAGTTCTGGCAGACAAGGGAAGCAGCCATGGCCCCAACAGATTTCATCGGAATGACCCTGACCGCACTACTGATCGCCGGCTTCGCCGGGGCATTGATCGACCTCGGGGCGCGCATTGTCAAGCAGCGCAAGCAGCCCTTCAATCTGTTGAAACTGTCACCCTATCCGTTGGTTCCGGACGATCCGGCCCAGCGACCGCCGCGTCACAATCGACGGGATGGCTTGCGGCTACAGCCGGTGCCGATCGAAATCGATCCGCGCCACGCACCGCGCTAGCTCATTCAGCTCCAGTTCACTGGCGAGCGGCCGATTTGGCCGCTCGTTTTGATTCATGCCTCGAGCAACACTTCGGCGGCCGCCATGAAGCCGGCCAGGCCGTCGGCCCCGGAGGTATGCCCGCGGCGTATCAGCCACTCGGCCGCCTCCTCCAGCGGGCCGCCGGAAGCCAACGCCACCGCCAGTACATGCCACTCGCTGCCGGCTTCACCGCGACCGGCGGCGGTCAACCAGGCGCCGGAAATCAAGTTGGTGCGCGACACGGCGCGGCTCACGATGGCGTGGGTTAGCTCTTGTGCAGCTGCCGGGTCGGTCAGCGCCCAGATCGCCTGCATCACGCCCACCAGATAATCGTCTCCAGACGGCGTGACGCCGCCTCCCAGGCCGGCCAGGCGTTCCGCCGCATGACCGACGGCCTCCGCCGCCCTTTGGCGAAGGCTCAACATCAGGTCGTGCGCCGGCCCCACCGCCGCCGCCAGCGCCGCCGCCCCCAGCCCGGAGTGAGACTCCAGCGCGGCTGGGTCGACCAACGGGGCGAAGCTGCCTTCCGGCGCGCGGTCGATCAGCAGGGTCTTCAGCTCGGCAATCCGATTTCGCAGCGTCTGCGGGCCCACCCGGTCCCAACTGGGGCGCGGGTTCCAGCGCGCCGCAGTGCCGTACGCAACCTGCAGCGGGCCGATCTCGAGTTCCTGCCCGCCAGCCTCCACCCGGCTGTCCGGCTGCAGCCAGGCCTCGAAGCCCCCGGCCGCCTGGAAGCCCGCCACTTCGGGTCGCACCACCAGCGCGAACGGCCCGGGACCGCTGTCCGGCAGCACGATCGAAAGCAGCTCCCCCTTGGCATCCACCAGGTTGACCGAATTCCGGTAGAGGCTGTGGACCGCCGGCGACGCGGCAGATCCCAGCCAGTTCTGTGCGGCCGGGGCGATCAGCACGCCGTTTAGCCGATTGGCCTGGCCGGGAGTGCTGGCCTCAGTTGAGAAGTTTGCCGTGGCTGATTACCGCTCGTGGTGCAGAGTGAAAACGCAACGCCTCCGCCAAGTCGTCCTGATCCAGCACGACCAAATTGGCCGCTGAACCCGGCTGGAGCAGGTGTCCCTGGATACCCATGGCGCGGGCCGCGTCGACGGTCACCATATCGAAGAGCAGGTCCATTTCCGGCCGAGTGGTCATCCACAGCAAGTGGGACGCCAAGAACGCGACCTCCAGCATGTTGTTGTGCCCGTAGGGATAGTAGGCGTCGCTGATGTCGTCCTGTCCGATGCACACCAGCACGCCCTCC
>CAZGCX010000076.1:0-10522 GCA_964524585.1 uncultured Anaerolineaceae bacterium | reverse complement strand
GGTGCCTTCGGCCAAGATCCGTCCATGATCGATCACGATGATCCGGTCGGCGTTCTGGATCGTCCACAGCCGATGTGCGATGACCACCGAGGTCCGGTGGCTCATCAGCTGGCTTAGTCCTTCCTGGATCTGGATCTCGGTAAATGGATCGACGCTGGCCGTTGCCTCATCCAAGATCAGGATGGCAGGGCTCTTCAGCAGCACCCGTGCCAGCGCCACCACCTGGCGCTGGCCCATCGATAGGTTGGCACCCCGCTCGCCGACGTTGGTGTCCATGCCGTCCGGCAAATCCTTCAGCCAATCGCCGCCGCTGATGTGCTGGGCCGCCTCCAGAACCTGCTGATCGCTGGCTTGCGGCATGCCAAACCGAATGTTTTCGCCGACCGAAATGGCGAACAGGAACGGATCCTGCGGCACGATTCCCAACTGCCGCCGGTAATGGTCCAGATCCAGCGAACGGATATCGTGGCCGTCGATCAGCAGCTGACCGTCTTGAAACTCGTAGAAACGTGAGATCAGTTTGGCGATGCTGCTCTTTCCGGCACCGGTGTGGCCAACCAGCGCCACCGATTCGCCGGGCTGAATTGCCAGCGAGAAATCGTCCAGCACGACGTCCGATTGCGTGTAGCCAAAACGGAGGCCGCGAAACTCGATCGAACCTGACAGTTTAGGCACGGCTACCGAGCCAGTCTGGCGTACGTTGGGCTCGGCGTCGATGAGCGCGAATACCCGCTCGGCAGCCGAGAGCCCGTCTTGGAATTGGCTCCAAAACGAGGCGATCCCCATCATTGGCCACCAGAAGAAGAACACCGCCTGCATGAACAGGTACCAGTTGCCGGGACTCAATGCGCCGGCCTCTACCCGCAGCCCGCCGCTGAACACCAGCAGCGCCATCCCGATCCCGGTCGAGACTCCGATGACCGGGAAGATCGATACCAGCGTCAGCCCGCGCCGCAGGCCGACCCGGTAATTCTGCTGGTTGTTGCGCTCGAAGGTGTCGTAGATCGTACGTTCCTTGCGAAAGGCCTTGGCCACTGCGATCCCGCTGATCGACTCTTGGATCTGGGCATTGATCACCGCCGTCACCCGCCGGGCATGCTGGGTGACGGTCCGGGCGATCCGGCGGAAGCTGAGCGCCAGCGTCACGGCGACCGGGGTCATCGCGACCAGCAGCACCGTCAGCGTGCGATTGACAGTCACCAGCCAGGCGGTCAGCAACAGCAGCAGCAGCACCTGACTGAGCAGGTTGATCACCAGCGAGACCGTGTCGGAGAAATCCTGGGTGTCGGAGGTGGCACGGCTGACGATCTTCCCAGAAGGGTGTTCATCGTAGAAGCTCATGTCGTGTCGAATGATGGCCTGCATCACGTCCTGACGCAGTTGCAGCACCACGTCCCCAATGACCCGGGCCGAGATCCACTGCTGAATGAAATTGGCCAGCCAGCTTACAGCGCCAAAGCCCAGTACCAGCGCGCCTCCGGTGGCGATGGTGCGAAGCGATCGATCAACGCCAACTGCGTCGATGGCGCGCGAGATGGCGATCGGTCCCGCCGCTCCGGCCGCCGAGTTCAGCGTCAGCGTCAGAACCACCAGCGCGATCTTGCGGCGGTGCGCCAGGAAGTAGTCCAGGATGCGGCGAACCAAATCCCGATCGCGGTATTCGCGATCGTAGGATTCGGTCTCCAGGCCGTCGAGAATGAAACCCATGGCCGGTTAGTGCTCCTTGGTCCCGGTCTCCGCCTGGCCGTCCCCGTCGCTAGCCGGAGAGTCAGCGCGGTCGGTCTGCGCGCCATTAGCTTCGCCGCCGAAGCGCGCAAAAATCCGCCGGTAGTCGGCGCTCGATTCCATCAACTCGTTGTGGGTGCCTTGCGCCACCAGCCGGCCGCGACGCAGCACCAGAATCCGGTCGGCCCATCGGATCTGGCTCAACCGGTGGGTGATCAGGAAGGTAGTGCGCTGCCGGCTGATGCGCCGCATGGCGCGCTGGATCTGGTCCTCGGTGGCGCTGTCGATGGCGCTGGTGCTGTCGTCCAGAATCAGGATTCGCGGGTCGCTGAGGAAGGCCCGGGCGATCGCCAGCCGCTGGCGCTGTCCGCCGGAGAGCGTCACGCCGCGCTCGCCGATCTCGGTCTGATAACCGTCCTCGAATCCGTCAATGAACTCCTCCGCCTGAGCCTCACGCGCGGCTCGGCGCACTTGTTCGTCACTGGCATCGGCCTGGGCGAAGGCGATGTTGTCTCGGATCGGACCGGAGAACAGGAAGATGTCCTGCTCAATGGTGGCGATTTGGGAGCGCAAGGACTCCAGGCTCCACTCCCGCACGTCGGTCCCATCCACCTCCACCCGGCCCTGCTGGGCGTCGTAGATCCGGTTGATCAGGTGAGTGAGGCTGCTCTTGCCCGAGCCGGTCTGTCCCACGATGGCGATCGTTTCGCCGGCTCTGGCGGTGAAGCTGATGTCCTTCAGCACCGGGCTGCCGTTGTAACCAAAGGTCACGTTGTAGAAGGCGACCTCGCCCCGCATTGGACGGGTGACGCCGGCCAAATTCTCGTCCAGCTCGGTCCGGGCGTTGATCAAGTACAGCATCCGCCGTGCTCCGGCCAGGCCGAGCTGCACCAGGTCAAAGGTGAACAGCGAGATAAAGGTCGGAAAGCGCAGTCCGCCGAACAGCCCGACGTAGGCCACCACCTGGCCCAGGCTGATCCGGCCGCCCTGCCAGACCAGCAAAGCGTGGATCAATCCGACTGCCCAAAACAGGCTGAAGCCAAGCATCGGCCAATAGCGGGCCTGGATCTCGCCGTGCCGCACGAACAGGTCGCGGTACATACGTGCGTTCTGGGTGAACTTGGCCCACTCGTGCTTCTCCTGGACGTTGGCCTTCACCACCTCGATCCCGCCCACCGTCTCGGCCAGCCCGGCGTTCATCACGCCGAACTGATCGCGCATCCCGACCGTAACCGGCCCTAGCCGGCGGCTGTAGTCGCGCAGCAGCGTGACCAGCACCGCGGTGAAGGCCAGCGGGACCAACAACAGCTCCAACCGCATGGCACCGATCAGGAGGATCGGGATCACCAGGTTCATCAGCGAATCGGTGATGAGCATCACCCCCGGGCTGAACATGTAGTTGAGCGACTTCACGTCGTTGGTGGCGCGGGCCATGATGTCGCCAATGCGCTGCCGGCGATGAAAGGTCTGGCTCTTCCCCAGCAGACTGACGTACAGTTCGTGGCGTGCGTCGCGCTCGATGCCCTGCGCCAGGAATTCTCCAGAGTAGTTGCGGGCCAGGCCGGTTAGGCCCTGCAGGACTGCCGCGCCGAAGACCGACAGCGCAGCCGCGATCAGCGCCTGGCGGGTGAAGCCGGGCGTGGATATCACATCGAATGCCCGGCCGACGAAGACTTGAACGTAGCTGAAAGCGAAGTTGTTGCCGAGCGCCGCCACGATCATCAGGACTGGCCAGATCGGGTGGCGCAGCGCGTGGTCCAGGATCCAGCGCGCCGGACTGGACCGGTTGTAATGCTGTTCGTTTTGGAGCGAGAACTCGCGGGCTGCCATGTGCGTACCGCCGGAACCGGCGATTATACCTGTCAGGTCCTCGGTGATCTTCCCCCGCGCGGGGGATCTGGCCGGAAGGCTGCTGCCGCCAGGGTGGGGTTATCATTTGAGGGACCGAGGGCCAGCTTCCCGCCGGACCAAGCCGTTGCGCATAGCCATCACCGCCGACCTGCACTTAACGCCGAAAGTGGAGCATCCAGAGCGTCTCGAAACGCTCCAGGAGATCCTTCGGCAGTGTGGCAAGCTTTCGGTTGATTGGCTGGTGATCGCCGGAGACCTGTTCGATCGTTCACAGCGAAACTTCGCCGAGTTCGAGAAGGCGTACCGCGAGGCGCGGCCGGAAGGACTGGCGGTCACCGTGATTCCGGGCAACCACGATGCAGAGATCGGCCCCGGGTCGCTGTCGGCGGAGGGACTGGAGCTGCTCGGCGAGCCGACCCTCCGGATCGTTGATGACGACCTGGATCTGCTGTTCGTCCCCTATGTGGCGGGAACCTCGATGGGCGAACATCTGCCGGCGTTCCGCGGCCAACTGCGGCCCGGGCACTGGGCCTTGATCAGCCATGGCGATTGGGCCGCCGGGCGGCGCGCCACCGACCCCAATGAGCCGGGTATCTATATGCCGCTCACCCGCTCCGACCTGGAGACCTACCGGCCGGCAATCGCACTGCTCGGCCACGTCCACGCCCCGATCGACGACCCGCCAATCCATTATGCGGGCTCGCCCTGCCCACTGGAAATCAATGAGACCGGCTTGCGCCGGTTCCTGCTGTTCGACAGCACGACCGGCGACCTCAACTCTCAGCCGATCGACAGCCCGCTGCTGTTCTTCACCGAGACCATCGTGATGGTTCCGGTCGAAGACGAGCCCAAATACATCAAGCAGGAGATCGCACACCGCATCGAGCACTGGGCGGCGCCCAAGCGCCTGCGGGACCGAATCCGCGCCCGGCTGCGCATCGTCGGCTATGCTTC
Source organism: uncultured Anaerolineaceae bacterium (assembly GCA_964524585.1). GTDB lineage: Bacteria > Chloroflexota > Anaerolineae > Anaerolineales > E44-bin32 > JADFRG01. The sequence goes on along the minus strand of CAZGCX010000076.1, from coordinate 5,992 downwards.
TGACCGCCAGGCGGTGGAGGCCGCCGCCCGGGAGGCGATGAAAGGGATCGCATTCTACGACCAGGGGCCGGATCTCTCCGAGCTCAACCAGGCGGCCGACGCTGATCGCATCCACATCGCCCGCCAGGTACGTCAGTGGATTGAAGAGTTGGACTGGGGCGGCTCGCAGAATCCGGCGGCCGAGCCGACCGCCGAAGAGATCGCGCTGGAGGCGCTGCGGGTGATCTGGGGCGAATGAACGAGCACACTCAGGTCCTCACCAGCAACTCGACTGCACGGCCGGCCGCGGCCGGAATGCGCTAGAGATGTCGATTTCGATCAAGAGCCTGTCCATCGAGCAGCTCGGCCCGCTGTCGGGGCGAACGCTGGACTTTGCCCGGCTCAACCTGATTTACGGACCAAACGAGACTGGCAAGACCTACCTGGTGGAGTTCATCTTGCGTGCGCTCTTCCGCCAGCTTTCCGATTGGCCGCTGCGAACCGAGCTCGGGCGGGGGAAGGTGGTGCTGAGCGGCCTCCCGGAAGGGGAGCTCACGTTCACACCGGAAGGGCGGCAAAAGCTGGAGGACTTCTGGGGACAAGACGGCGGCGGCCTGCCGACCAACATGGCGCGGCTGATGATCGTCAAGGGTGCTGAGCTGGCGCTGACCGAGGCCAACCGATCCGGTCTGGACCGCGCGGTGTTGAAGGCCGCCCTGTCCTCCGAGCCGCTGATCGACCGCATCCTGAACGGCATTCAGGCCACGGTGCGGGGGGCCAACCTGGTTGACGGCCGCATCGAGGGCGCCCACAAAGGGGAACTCAAGACCCACGCAGATCTGGAGACCGAGCTGCATCGGTTGACCGATCTGCTCGAACAGGTCGACCGCCGTTACTCTGGTGGGCGGCTCCGTTCCTTGGAGCTGGAACAGCAGGGGCTGAAAGAGCAGCTTGAACAGCAGCAGGCTGCCAAGCGTCACCTGGCGTATCAACTGCATCAGCAACGCGAGGAACTGCGCGCCAAGCTGGCCAAGCTGCCTAAACAACGGCTGGACGACCTGGAGCGCGATATCACCCGGCATCAGGAGCTGCAGCGCCAGATCACGAGTCAGCGGGAGAAGTGGGAATCTGCCAAGCTGGAGGCGGAACACTACCCGTGGCTCAAGCAGGCGGTTGCGCTGTGGGAGGGCCGAGGACTGGAGCGGGTCGGACGGCGTATCAGCCTGCTGGCGATCGGCGCCGCCGGACTGTCGATGCTGGGCTTGCTGTTGGCGCTGGCGCTGACGGTGCTCAATCTCTCGGCGACGGTCAGCCTGTTGATCGGGATCGCATCCGTGGCTTCCTTCGGTTTTGGGATGGGCCTGTGGGTGATCTACGTATTCCGCACCCAGCCGCAAGCGATGACTTCGGTCGATCTGGAGGAACGCAATCAGATCGAGCAGGAGTATGGTCGCCGCTTCGGGCGTGCTCCGGGCGGGTTGGCGGGGTTGAAGGCCCAGGAGGGTGCGCTGCTCGAGAAACAAGTCCTTTTCACCAGCCTGGGCGAGTCGATCGAAGAGACCGAGGGGGAAATCGAGCGCCTGACCACAACCATCGAGCAGCATCTCAAGGAGTTGCAAGCCGAGAAGGCTGGGCCGACCGAGTGGAGCGCGGTGGCTCGACAGACCCGGGAGTGGGAGCAGTCGTTGACCGAACAGCTGCACGATCTCGACCTCCGACTCAGCAAGCTCGACGTCGATCCCTCCGACTATCAGAGCGAGCCGCCCGCCAGCGAGTACAGCGCCGAACGGATGCGCGAGCTGCAGCGTCAACTGGAGCAGGTCGAGCGAGATTACGAAAACTCCAGCGCCGACCTGGATCGGCTGCGTCAGGAGATCGTGCGCGAGACTGGAGGGGAGCTGCGGGCACCGTGGGAGCAGCTGCTGGAGGGGCTGCGAGCGCAGCAGCAGCAGGCCGAGGCCGACTACCGCAAGCTCACGGCCCACATCCTGGGGCAGATCGGCGTGGTGCAGGTGCTGGAGCGGCTCCGCACGGAGGAGGACCTCAAGATCCGCGAAGCGCTCCAGGCCCCGGAGGTCGGGTCACTGCTACAGGCAGTCACTGGCACCTATCACAGCCTGGATATGGTGGAGGGCCAGCTGCTCGCTCGGGGCGAGAGCGCCGACTATCCGCTGGCCGAGCTCAGCACCGGTGCTCGCGAACAGGTGCTGCTTGCGCTGCGAATGGGATTTGCCAGCCGCCTGGCCGGGGGCGCACCGTTGTTCCTGATCCTGGATGACGCCTTCCAGCACTCGGACTACGAGCGGCGCGAGCGGCTGGTCGAGCAGGTGGTGCGCCTGGTCGAGGCTGGTTGGCAGGTCACCTACCTGACGATGGACGATCACCTCAGCGACCTGTTCCACCGGGTCGGCATGCAGTCCTTCGGCGACGATTACAGGCAGCACGTCCTTGAGCTGTAATGGACGGTTGAGCTGCAAAGGAGTGTCCTTTAGCTCTATGGGCACGTGCTCGAGATATGAACTCCATTAAGCAGTTCCCCTTCACCCCGATCCTCGGCTGGTCGATGTCCCGCTACGAGATGTTCTCGCTGTGCAAGCGGAAGTACTTCTACCATTACTACGGCAAGTACGACCCCGAGGTGCCGGTGCGACTGATCCAGGAGCTGAAGGGGCTGAGCGCCATCCCGCTGGCGATCGGGATCGCGGCGCATACCGTGATCGAAACCCTGCTCACCCGGTTGATGCGCACCAGCCAGGACATCAACCGTGAGCAATTCACCGACTTCGCCTACCGGCGTACCAAGCATCGGGCCGATTCGGAAACCTTCCACGAGGTCTACTACGGGGAACGTGAAGCGGTGACGGTCGAGGACCTGTACCCGAAGGTGCAGCAGTGTCTCGACAACTTGCTCGACAGCGATCGTTACCACTGGCTGATCTCGGACGCCATCGCCAGCAGCCAGGATTGGGTGATCGAGCCGCCCGGCTATGGGGAGACCCGCATGGAGGGTCTCAAGACCTATTTCAAGGTCGACTTCCTGTTCCCGGTCGGCGACCACCTGCACATTCTGGACTGGAAGACCGGCAAGCCGGACCCCGAGAAACATCGCAAGCAGCTGGTGGGATACTCGGTCTGGGCCTCCTACCACTTCGAGGTTGAGCCAGACCACGTGGTGCCAACCATCGCCTACCTGTACCCGGAGTATGAGGAGGTCGAAGAGATCTTCAACGACTTCGACCTGGAACACTTCGCCATTCAGGTGCGGGCTGAGACCGAGGAAATGTACGAGTACTGCCGGGACATCGAGCAGAACATCCCGGTTGACAAGTCGGAATTCCCATTGGTGGACGATTCCCGCATCTGCTCGCACTGCGAGTTCCGCGGGCTGTGCTTCCCCGACCAGTACCCGCTGCCGTGAGTCGTTGGCCGGCCCGCGTCTTCGGGCACCCGCTTGCGCATGGTGCTCGACCGCTCGAGGTGTGGGACACCCGCCTAGCTAGGCCGACCCCCGTCCAGCCCCCGCCGCTACTGCGCATAGCCACTAGTCGTGGCTGATTTCTCACGCCGTACGACGATCCTGCTTGGCCCGGCGGCCAGCGGCAAGACCCAGCGGCTGGTCGAGCTGCTGGTTGGCGAGGCACCGACGATCGAGCCGCGCTGGGCGATCCTGCCCGACCGCACCCAGGTAGCGACCTTTCGGCGCCGGATCGCCGCCGCGGGCGGGGCACTGGGCGTCAGCGTCGGCACATTCGGCGATCTGTTCCAGGAGATCCTGGCTCGCGCCGGCCGTCCGGTGGCGGTGACGCCCGAGCCCGCCCGCCAGCGCCTGCTGCGCCTGGCGCTGCGTCAGCTGGAAGCTGACCGGCGGCTGCCGTACTACCAACCGATCGTCCGCACTCCAGGCTTTCTGGAGGTGATGGGCGACGCGATCGCCGAGTTGAAGCGCGCCCAGGTCGAGCCGCAGGCGGTCGAGGCGCTGGCGCACTCGCTCGGCCGGCCGCCGCTCTCCGAGCTTGGACGCATCTACGGCGAATACCAGGCAAGGCTGGCCTCGATTTCGTGGACCGATCGCGAGGGCCTCAACCAGCTGGCCGTCCGGGTACTCGACGAGCAGCCCGGCCTGCTGGCTGACATGCCGCTGATCGCGGTGGATGGCTTCGACTCATTTGAAGCCGCCCAGCTCGCCGCGCTGTCCGCTTTGTCCTCCGAGGCTCAGCAGTTGATCGTGACCCTGCCCGGCAGCCGCGCCATGGAGCGTGCCGCCTTCCGGCGCTTTGCCGCAACGCTGGCCCGCCTGCAAGCGGCGCTGCCCGGGGCCGAGCTGATCGAGCTGGCGCGAGCCCCCGGCCCACGTCACTCGCCGCCGGGGCCGCCCACGGCGGGTCAGTCCGGAGATTCACCTGGCGGGCCAACTCCTCCCGCCGCTGGCCCGCCGCCCGTAGAACCTGGGCCACCTGCAAATCTTGAGCCCCCGGCCGCCGCGGTGCGTCCCCCAGCTCTTGACCAGCTGGAGACCGCGCTGTTCGACGCGCAGGCCGAGCCATTCGATCCCGGCCAGTCGATTGAGATGATCGAAGCCCGCAGCCCGGCCGATGAATCGCGGGAGGCGCTGCGCTGGGTCAAGGCGCGGCTGCTGCGCGATGGCGCTGCGATGGAGGATTGTGCGCTGATCCTCCCCGACTCTGAGCGATATGGCCCTGCCTTACGGCGAGCGGCGGCCGAGTTTGGCGTGCGGCTGAGATTCTCGCATGGTGAGCCGCTGGTTCGGGCCCCGGCGATCGCCGCCCTGCTGGACCTGCTTGAGTTGAGCCGCTTCAACTGGCCGCGAAGGCTGGTGCTGCAAGCCATTCGTTCCCCGTATTTCGATCTTTCCGCCTGGGGTTTTGAAACCGGCGATGCCTTGGCGCTCGACGCCGCCAGCCACGCCGGTCAGGTGGTGCAGGGGCTCGACCAGTGGCAGCAGGCGCTGGAGCAGTTGATGGAACTTCAACCGGAGGCCCAGGCCGAGCTGCTGGAAGAGCAGCTGCCGGCCTTTGAGCCGCCGACCGGCGAGTCGGCGGTGCGGCTGCGAACGGCGATCACCGAACTGGCGCTCCAGCTGGCCCCCTCCGGATCTCAGAGCACCGCCGGCTGGGTGGAGTGGCTGGAAAATCTGCTCGAGGATCTCAACTTCCCGGAGCGGGTCTCGCTGGCTGGTCCGCAGGGCGATGCGGCCTCAGCTGACCGCGAGCATCCGGCCTTCGAGCGTTTGCGTGAGACGCTGCGAGGGCTGGTGCTTGGCGAGTTGGTTGCCGGCGACCGAAAGCTTGAATTCGGCGAGTTCCTGGACGAACTTCGCGGTGCGATCGAGGCCGCTGCCTACCGTCAGCGCATCGAAAGCGGCCCGGCGGTGACGGTGTTGGGCATGCTGGAGGCCCGCGGCGGCCGCTACCGCTGTGCGGTCGTGATGGGGCTCTCGGAAGGGCTGTTGCCGGCGGTCGAACGCGAGGACCCCTTCCTGAATGAAGAGATTCGCCAGACGCTCGGCTTGCAGCCTCGGCTCGGGCGGGAGCAGCCCGGACTGTTCTACCAGGCGGTCACCCGGGCCGAGGCCCGCCTGCTGCTCACCCGGCCCTACCTGGCCGAGGGCGGCGAGGCCTGGGAGGCCTCACCCTTCTGGCGGGAGGTCGAGCGACTGACCGACCACCGCCTGCGGAGAATCCGCCCTGAAGATCCGCGGCCGCTGCAGGAGGCCGGATCGCCGGGCGAGCTCCTGTTCTGGGGCGTGCGCCGTGGCGGGATGCCGGAATCGCTGCTCGGGCCGCAGCGCCAGCGCTGGGCCGAGCTCCAGCACGGCCGTGACGTGCTGGCGGCCCGAAACGCGCCAATACCAGAGGGGCCCTTCGAGGGGGGCCTGGCGGTCGATTCTGCCGCCCTGGCCCAGCAGTTCGACAACCAGCATCTCTGGAGCCCCAGCCGGCTGGAGACCTACGGCACCTGTCCGCACATGTTCTTCACTGCCCATGTGCTCGGG
>CAZGCX010000075.1:0-10917 GCA_964524585.1 uncultured Anaerolineaceae bacterium | reverse complement strand
CGCCTTCCTCGGTAGCTCAATCGGCAGAGCAACCGGCTGTTAACCGGTGGGTTGTAGGTTCGAGTCCTACCCGAGGAGCTGCGCTCTAGCTTGCGGGTGAAAACTAGTCCGGCGGGAATTTCGCTCCCACCGGGCGTCCGCCTGCTTGTGCCCCAACCGGTGCGGCACTGGTCCGGTGGGGCTCAATCCGCGGCAATGCTCACCAGCTGCGGTGGCGACAACTCACTGCGATTGGATGCAAACCCCCCGACGTCCACCCGACGCAGCAGCCAGATGCAGCCCGCCGCGCCGACGGCCTCCAGCCAGAACACCAAACCGTACGTCGCAGCCAAGCTGCCGGTGATTTCGAGCGCCCGGTCGCGGGCCAAGCCTCCAAAGGCGATCCCCGCCCCGCGGCCGAGCAGCTGAAGCACGGACCACAGCGCAAGGTAGGCGCCGGCCGCATGCTCGACGCTCATCGCCATCAGCAGGCTGACTCCGCCAACCGTGAACACGCCAAAGCCTAACCCAAAGACCAACAACACCGGCCGCACCCAGTCCAATCCTTCGGCCCACGAAGCGGCCCCCAGGGCGACCAGCGGCACCGCCAGCAGAGCCAGTCCCCAGCCGGTAGTCGTGATCTGCTGCTCCGGCCGCCTGCGGCGGGTCAATAGCATAGTCAGCAGCATTCCGAGCAGCACCCCGGTTCCCCAATACGCATTGAAGCGAGTGGTTTCGCCGACCGAGAGACCGAAAACGTCGCCCCCGAATGGTTCCAGAACCGCGTCCTGCATGAAGGCAAAGAAGGCCGAGGCCCCCACGAACACCGCGTAGCGGCGGGTGCGGCGATCGGCCCATATTCCGGCAAACGTCTTGCGTACGTCGAGCGACTGTTCGGTCGGCGATCCCGGGCGCTCCTCCCGCCAGACTGACCAGAACCAGATCGTACCCGCCACAATCACCACGATCAACGAGAGGCGCAGGAATGCCTGCGGATCGTAGCTGGGCATCGCTCGGGCAAAGCCGATTGGCAGGAAGGCGAAACTGGCCACCAGCACGAATTGCACCACGCTGACCGCCAACCCTCGTTGCGCATACGGCACGCTGTCGTGCACCAACGCCAGGAAGAGCGGCCCGGAGATCAGCGTACCGCTGCCGAACAATGCCAGTGAGAACGCCGCCAGCAGCCATCCCACTGAGTCGCCGGCGGCGATGGCGGCGGTGGAGAGCGGCAGCAGCGGCAGGGAGACCAGCATCAACGCTCGGCCGATCCAGATGTAGGCCAAGCGGTGACTGCCAAATAGCGGCCGCGAGTCGGATCGGTGCCCGGCCCACAGTGAAATCGGGGCGAGGAAGTAGCGCAGCGCGGTAAGCAGCGCCACCGGTCCCGCCGGTGCGCCCAGGTCGACGATCATCACCCGGTTCCAGATCGCAGTTACCAAGAGATCAGCGGCTGAAGAGCCGATATGAAAGGTGCCCAGCTTAACCGTATGCACGAATCGGAAACTGGCGCGTTGGTTTCCCAGTTCAGCCTCCTAAACGGCTGATCGCGGTAGGTCCGGTCGATGGCGGCCTTACGCGCCGGCCGCCGCCGCTGAGCGCTCGGCCATCGCCCGCTCCTCTTCGGTGGCGGGTCGGGCGGCCAGCATGAAGCCGGCGTACATCAGGATGGCGGCCGCCAATTCGCCCAGGTACAGGTAGCCGCCAAAACCAAGCCGGGTCATTGTGCTGGCCAGGCCGATTGACAGCGCCCCTCCGGCGATCAACACGTTGCCCAGCACCCGGTTGGGCAACACCTGCTTGCGCAGGAACAACCAGGCCGACCACAGGGCTCCCCCCACCAAGGTCAACATACCGTAGATATTGAAGAACGGCGTCGTCAGCCGAATCGTGGCCCCCTGATCAATGGGAGGCATGATCTCCCGGTATTGCTCACTGATCGCCAGCGATGGATTGAACGCACTGGCGTCCAGCTTCGGCATCACGCTCAACATGAGCACCAGCGCCACCAGGCTGGCCGCGATCAGCAGCCCGGTCACCACCCGAGTCCAGCGTTTGTGGAACAGCAGCAGCAACGTGCCATGCCCGATCCAGGCTGCGTTGAGCGCCGCGCCAAAGAAGTACCAGATAAAGAACACGGCCCGGCTCCAGCCAATCCCAGCAAAGTAGGCTTCGGCAAAGCTGCCGGCGCCGAACATCGCCAAGCCAATTGACCAGAACAGGAAGTTCGGCTTCCTGCGGGCCAGCCAACGCTGGAACACTGAAACGCTGAAGACCAACATGATGGCCGTGGAAACGTACGGCAATACCAAATTCAAATCCATTGCAACCTCCTCAGCAGGTCTAGCGGAACGGCACCAATCCGATCAAGACGCCAACCGCAAACAGGATCAGCAACGCCATCACAATCGCCATGACCACGATGACGATCGGCAGCACGCGACTGTACAAGGCCGAGTTCGCGGGCACGCGGGATCCCATCGGCTTGCGCAAACGGAAGATGCGCCGCGCCTTGGCGTGAGCGTTCGCCACGCGACGCTGCTGGTTCACTTCGTCGTCGATGCTCCCCTTGCCTGTCTGCAATCTAAGGAAATCTACAGAAATCTAAGAGTCAATCCGCACAATTGCGACGATTATAGACCGATTCTGACAGGGTTCTCTTAGATCTTGGTGAGAATTGTGGTGGGATGGCTCAACACAGAACCGCGCCTGGATAGGGCCTGCACTTGGGGACGCTTCCTATGTTCATGCACCGCGGGGGTATGGCTCACTAGCCAATAACTCGAAGTCGACACCCAGTTTGTGGGCGTCGACTGAGGCGACGCCGGAGGTTAGATCCGGTTCAGACCCGTTCGATGGCGCGCTTGAGGAAGTCTTTGACTTCTTGCACTGGAATGGCGAGCCCAACGTTTGGCCCGGCCATCACAGTATTGATCCCAACCAGCCGGCCAGCGTGATCCACCAGTGGCCCGCCGGAATGGCCAGGCCGATAGTGCAAGCCGACTGCCAACCACTGGTGGTCAGTTTGCGACCTGGATCGGCCAGACCGTCGTCCTCGCTTGCCGAACCGCGGCCCCCAGCGGCCGAACTGCGGCCACTCGCCACTACGCGGCGTCGGGTCGAACCTCTGGCCGCCCTGGCCAATGACCACGCCGGCAGTTGCGGCACCTTCTACGCCCCAGGGGTGCCCGAAGGCCATCACCCAGTTGCCGGGCCGCAGCAAGCCCGAGTCACCGATCTCGATGGTCGGCAGATCGGCCCCCTGCACCGTGAGCGCGGCCAGATCCAGTTCCGGATCACGGGCCAACAGCCGGGCCTCAAAACGGCGGCCATCGGCTAACGCCACCTGGTGTCGCTCATGACGTGCCACGTGGGCATTGGTCAGCACCAGGCCGTCCGGATGCCAGATCGTCCCCGCACCGGCGCCCCAGCGGCCGCTCTCCACCCGAACCAGACTGCGATGGACCAGTTGGGAGAGATCTGCCAGCTCCCGATTGACTTGAGTCAGCATCCCGCTCATCGCCGTTCCCCCACCTTGACCTTCTGCTCTCGCACGCCGCCACCGCGCAAGATGCGCACCACCACTTCTCGGTCGGCCATCTCCTGGCTGAGCAAGTTCAGCAGCTCGTCCAGTTGGCGGACTGGCTCGCCGTCCAGGGAGAGCAACGTATCACCCAGCATCAATCCTCCATTGCTGGCCGGACTGTCTTCTTCGACCGAAACCAGGATGAGGCCGGTCTCCTGGCCGAGCTCCTGCGCCAGCGTCTGCGGCAGGTGCACTGCCTGCACGCCAACCCCCAGGTAGCCGCGGCGCACTTTGCCATGGGTCAAGATCGAATCTACGACTCGCTTGATCGTCACGGTGGGAATGCTCAGGCTCACTCCCCGGAGCGCCGAGGTGTTCAGGCCCAAGACCTGCCCGGCGGTATCCACCAACGGCCCGCCAGAAAAGCCGGGATACATCACGACGTCGGTCTGCAGGTAGCGATCCACCGTGCCGCCAGATCGGGTCCTCCAGGCATCACCCAGTGCGCTGACGATCCCCAGCGTCGCTTGCACGCTGTGTCCCGGTCGGCCGAGCGCCAGCACGATGTGGCCGACCCGCAGCTGCTCCGCTTCGGACCAATTTGCAGCCGGAGCCTCAAATCCACCCGCTCTCAACACTGCCAAGTCAGTGGTTGGATCCCGGCCCACCAGTTCAGCCTCCGCTCCGTGGTCCTCGCCGGCGCCAACCCGCAGCCGCTCGTCCCGCTCCACGACGTGGTTGGCGGTCACGACCACGCCCTCACTGGACCATGCGATTCCGCTGGCGGGCAGGCGCCGGCGGCCCTCGACTCGCAGGACTGCTGGTCCAGCCAGATCCACAACTCCTGCCAACTCCTCTGACATGTTCTTCAGGATATCGGCCACGATGACCTCCTCGATTGCGCACTAGCTTATTTCCGGTCGAGCTCGACCGGATCGCCCAAACGGTCAGGAGGGACCTGGCAATTCGATTAGGGTCATGCAGGGGGCGCACGGCCGCATCCAGCGCTAGCTAGACAGGGCCGGGCGTCAGGCGGATGCGATCAGATGCGACTTCCGACCTAGAGCAGGATCAGCCCCAGGCGAGTGGCGCGGACCACCGCCTCGGTTCGGCTTTGTGCGCCAAGCTTGCGCAGGATGGCATTGACGTGGAACTTGACAGTGTGTTCGCTGATTTCCAGCCGCAGGGCGATGGTCTTGTTCGACATCCCCTCGGCCATCAAGCCGAGCACTTCTCGCTCACGTCCGGTCAGATCCTCAATCAGGGGCTCGACTGAATTGTCCAACCCGGTCTGGCCGGCGTATTCCGCATCGACCGCAATCAGGCCGCCGGCAACCGCCACCGCGGCCGCCGCGATCTGGTTCGGGGCGGAATCCCGGCTCACCAGTCCTCGCGCTCCGCAGGCCCAGGCCTCGCTGGCCTGCGCATGATCGATTACCAGCGCGACCACCGAGGCGCCGAGCTCCACCAATTCGACCAGGTCGTCTTTCCAGGTCACCGACTCGGATTCGCCGCCCAGATCCCAGACCACCGCCTCCGGCTGCTGCAGCTCGAAAGCTGCCGGCAGCCGCAGGCGGTCACCCGGGACCTGTCCGACCAGGTCAATCGGGTCCTGTTCTGCCAGCAAGTTGGCCAGGCCGGCACGCGCCAGCGGGTCGTCGCTCACGATCATCAGGCGCATGACAGGCGATCTCTTGGAATCAAAAAACGGGCCCTCAGGCCCAGTCCAGTTTACCGTTAACCGCCGCGGCGGGGACCAGCTGGAGAACTCACAGTTCGGCCGCCGCGGCCTGATCCATCATCCAGATCACCGATCCGTGCTTGGGCCGGACTAGCTGGGCCGGCAGCCGCCGCGGATCGCGCTCGCCGTGCAGCACCTCCTTCACTCGCGCAGCCTTCGCCGTTCCGGCCACCAGAAAGATCACCTGCCGGGCCGCGTTCAACAGCGGGGGCGTCAATGTGACCCGCCAGGCGTCCAGTTGCGAGGCGAATACCGCCACCACCCATCGACGAAGCTCGTTGAGCGCCGGGCTGCCCGGAAACAACGAGGCGGTGTGCCCATCGGCGCCCATCCCGAGCAGCACCAGGTCGAAGTGAGGCCGGCGCCGGCTGTTAAATACCGTCCGAAGCTCCTCAGCATAGGTCTGGGCCGCCTCCTGTGGCTTGAGCTCGCCTTGAATTCGATGCAGGTTGGACTGCGGCACGGGCACCTTGTCCAGCAAGGTGTCACGTGCCATGCGGAAATTGCTGTCCGGGTGATACGGAGCGACACAGCGTTCGTCGCCCCAGAAGAATTGCACGTTGCGCCAGCTCACCAGCGGCGCCAGGTCTGCCGCCGCCAGTCGCTGGTAGGTATCGCGCGGCGTGGAGCCACCGGCCAACGCCACTCGAAATTCATTCCGCTCTCTAACCGCCTCGGCCGCCGCCTCAATGAATCGTTCGGCGGCTGCTTGAGCCAATTGATCGACATCTGGAAGGACTTTGACCTGATTCACTGGCGGTCGGCACAGCCCATCCGCCACACCCGCTGGTCGCGGGCGATAAAGGTCTCCGCTTCCGAGGGCCCCCAGCTGCCGCGGCGATACAGGCCAAGGGCGGGCGCGCCATTTCCGTCATCCCAAGCCCGCATGATCGGGTCGATCAGTTTCCAGGCCATTTCGATTTCGTCGCTGCGGGTGAACAGCGATGCATCTCCCTTGATCGCGTCGAGCAGCAGTCGTTCGTAGGCATCCGGCAGCGCCTGGCCGCCGAAGCTGGACGGGTAGTGGAACTCCATATCGACCGATCGGGTTTCATTAGCCGAACCTGGCACCTTAGTCTCGAACCGCAGGTGAATGCCTTCGTCAGGCTGAATGCACAGTGAAAGGAAGTTGGGGGTCAGATCATAGTCATCCGGGAGCGGGAAGAGCACATGTGGTGGCCGCTTGAACTCGATCACGATCTCGCTGCTCTTCTCCTTCAGCGCCTTTCCGGAGCGCAGATAGAACGGCACCCCTTGCCAACGCCAATTGTCGATGTACAGCTTGATCGCGCCGAAGGTGGCCGTCTGAGATTCCGGGCTGCACCCCTCGGTAGCGGTGTACCCCTCGTATTGCGCCCTCACCGTGTCGCCCAACTCGATCGAGCGTACCGCCCGCAGCAGCTTCACTTTCTCATTGCGCACCGCGTCGGCCTCAAACATCGCCGGCGGTTCCATCGCCACCAAGGTCAGCAATTGCATCAAGTGGTTTTGAAACATGTCGCGCAGCACACCCGCCTGCTCGTAATAGTCCGCCCGGTGGCCGACGTCCACGTTCTCCGCCACGGTGATTTGCACGTGATCAATGTAGTTGCGGTTCCACAGCGGTTCGAAGATCGTATTCAAGAAGCGGAAATACAACAGGTTCTGGGCAGTCTCCTTCCCAAGGTAGTGGTCGATGCGATACACCTGATGCTCTTCAAATGCCGAATGCACGATCTGGTTGAGCTCGACCGCCGATTGCAGGTCCCGCCCGAAGGGCTTCTCGATCACCACCCGGCACCAGCGGGTATCTTCCTGCGACATCTCGAGATCTCCCAGCTGCTGGACGATCACCGGGAAGAACCGCGGGGCGGTCGCCAGGTAATACAAGCGATTGGCCGGTCCACCCTCCAGCTTCTTCAGGAAGCCGTCCAGCGCCTGATAATCGGTCGCCTGCGTGACATCGCCCGCCTGATACCACACCTCCTGTGCGAACTGCTGCCAGCTCTCGGCTTCTGGCGACATCCCGGCGAGCTCCTGCATGCTTTCATGCAGTCGCTGGCGAAACTCGTCGTGCGAGAACGCCGAGCGAGCCATCCCAATAATATGGACCGGTCCTGAGATGCGTCCTTTGAGCCGCTGGTTGTACAGTGCAGGAATCAGTTTACGGCGGGTGAGATCGCCGGAGGCGCCAAAGATCACGATCGAAGTTGGGACTTCTGCCATGCCCTTATTGTTCCCTCACTGTTGTCACTCTGGGCGGCCGGGGTCATCTGCGCTCGTTCGGCATCAGTGGCCGCCGTCGGTGTGTTTCACCGCGTGGCCGCCGAATTGGTTACGCATGGCGGCCAGCAGTTTGGCGGCGTAGCTCTCGTCCTGCCGGCTGACGAAACGCATCAGCAGCGAGAGCGTGATCACCGGCGCCGGCACGTCCAGCTCAATCGCGTCTGCAACCGTCCAGCGCCCCTCTCCGCTGTCGGCCACCCAGCCCTTGATATCGCTCAAGTTCGGGTCGTCGGCAAGTGCCCGGGCGGTAAGGTCCAGCAACCAGGATCGCACCACGCTGCCATAGCGCCAGATTTCAGCCACCTGGTGCAGGTCGGGCTCGAACTCTTGCTTGTGGCGCAGGATATCGAATCCCTCCGCATAGGCCTGCATCAGACCGTACTCGATCCCGTTGTGCACCATCTTCACGTAGTGCCCGGCGCCACTGGGACCGACATGGCCCCATCCCTGGTCGGGTCCGGGCGCCAGAGTCTCGAAGACCGGCCGCAGCCGCTCTACCGGCTCTTGTTCGCCGCCGACCATCATGCTGTAGCCTTCGGTCAATCCCCACACCCCGCCGCTGGTGCCGACGTCAATGAAGTGTATGCCACGCTGCTTGAGCGCTTCCGCCCGACGCATCGAATCGCGGTAGTTGCTGTTGCCCCCATCGACAATCACGTCGCCCGCATCGAACAACTCGGCCAGCGAATTCACCACCCCCTCGGTCGGGTCACCGGCCGGCACCATCGTCCAGGCGGCGCGGGGCGGTTCCAGCTTGCTGGCCAGATCCGGCAGTGACTGTGAGCCAATGGCGCCGTTGGCCTCGGATCGCTTAACGCTGTCCGGGCTCCGGGCATAGGTCGTGACCTGATGTCCGCCTTTGACCAGCCGGATGGTCATATTGCCGCCCATCTTGCCCAGTCCGATCATCGCGATTTGCATGTGCGCTCTCCTGTTATCCACCCGGCCGAATCTGCCGGATTCCGTTTTCCCCGGCCACAATCACCTGGGTCGCCATGCCGATAAACAGCCCGTGTCCGATGATCGCCGGATGTCGATCCAGTTTGGTAGCCAGCCCCGGCAGATCCGAGATTGGTCCGAATGCTGCGTCCAGGATCCAGTTGCCTTGATCGGTGACGAACCGTTGATCATTCCTGATTCGCAATGCCGGTTCGGCCCCCAGTGACTCGAGGTAGCCAGCGGCGGATGCCCATCCGAAGGGCAGCACTTCCACCGGGAGAGCGAACCGGGTGCCGAGTTGGGGCGATAGTTTGGTGTCGTCCACCACGATGATCAGCCGCCGGCTGGCATCCGCCACGATCTTCTCCCGCAGCAAGGCACCGCCTCCGCCTTTGATCAGATTCAGATCCGGATCGACCTCATCGGCGCCGTCGATTGTCAAATCGATTTGTGGGTGCTGTTCCAAGGTGGTCAGCGGCAGCCCGAGCTCGCCGGCGCGCTGTTCCACCTCGAGCGCAGTGGGAACTCCCAGCAGTCCCTCCAGTTCACCGGATCGGAATCGATCCGCCAACCGGCGCAGCGCATAGGCGGCTGTGCTGCCGTAGCCCAACCCCACCACCATCCCCGGCTGCACCAGATTGACCGCCGCCTCACCGGCTTGGCGTTTGTACCCCTCGACGGTTCCCATTAGTCGGCCGCCAGAGCGGACAGCACGCGTTCCAGTCCGGTGGTTGGGTCGCGCCCCAAATGGATACGTAGGACTGCGCGTCCCGCGGCCTGCAACGCCTGCCGGTCCCCGATGGCCTGCGCTGCTTTCAAAACACTGAAGCTTAGACTGGACTGCCGGCCACCAGGATCATCTGGAATGCTGACATCTTCCGAATCATCGGCAGTGAATTGCAGGAACCGCCCGTTCCCACTATCGCCCTTGTGCAGCTGCCCGGTCGAATGCAGATAGCGGGGGCCGTAGCCCAGAGTAGTGGCCAGCCGGTGCTGGCGACCGAGCCGCTGCCGGATCTGCTGGAGCAGCTCGGTGGTCGGCGCAGCTGGTTGGAGGTAGGCCTGCAGCGCCAGGTAGCCTCCCGGCTGGGCGGTTGCCAGGAAACCGGAGAGCGCCTGGCCCAAGTCCTTGGCCCCGTCCGAGCCATAGAGCTCAATTCCCTCGGTCCTGAGATCAGGCTGTGGTTGGACCAGTTGGCCGCTCTCGCCGTACTCTGCCACCATCCGCCGCGCCAGTTGTTTGGCGGCCTCGACGTTGGGCTGATCAAAGGGTTGGATCCCAAGCTGGTGACCGGCGATGGCAGTCGCCATCTCCCACAGGAAGAACTGCCCACCCAGGTCCCGCAGGTCGTGCAGCTGAAGCGTCAATGCCGGTTGACCGGCCTCCACCAGTGTTTGCAGCTCCCCCCGGTCGTCTCCCAGCGAGAGCTGGACGAACAGCCGGTCGTCGCCGTAGGCCTCCGGCGGCCCGAGCGGCTCCCCGACGACCGGCAGGATTCCGGTTCCCTGCTTGCCGGTGCTTTCGGCGATCAGCTGCTCGAGCCACTCGCCGAAGCTCTCAACTCCAGGAGCGCAGACCAACGTCAGTTTGTCTCGGCCAACCTTGGCCAGCTCGGCCATGGTGCAGCCCAGCCAAACTGCCGGGTTGTCCGCGGCTGCCACACAGCCCTCACTACCGCAAGCCATTGCAAGCGCTCGCTCCAGGATCGGCTCAAGATCGAGTCCCATCAAGGCAGCCGGCACCAGCCCAAAATACGAGAGCGCCGAGTAGCGACCGCCGATGTTGGGATCGTTTAACAGCGTGGCACGGAAGTCATGCCGGTGCGCCAGCTCCGCCAGGCTGCTGCCGGGATCAGTGATCGCCAGGAAGTGAGGCCCGGCTCGCTCAACGCCCTGCTGTTCAACCATTCGACTGTAGAAGTACTTGAAAAAAGAAAGCGTTTCGACCGTGCCGCCTGACTTGGTGGCGACGATGAACAGGGAACGCGATAAATCGAGGCTGCGATCCAAAGACAGCACCGCCTGCGGGTCGGTGCTGTCCAGCAAGTGGAATTCCAAGTAACCCGGTTGCACACCAAAGGTGCGCGCAAACACCTCCGCCGCCAGACTCGATCCGCCCATTCCCAACAACACCAGTTGTTCGTATCCGTCGGCCCGCACGCCGTCGGTCAGTGCGTGCAGCCGAGGCAGGCTGTCGAGCATCACTTCAGCGCTGGTCAACCAGCCCAGTCGGTTCTCGATCTCAGTTGGCTCGGGGCTCCATACGCTGTGGTCGTGCCGCCAGATACGCGAAACAATACGGTCTTGTTGGACCTGCTCCACCGCTTGCGCTACCGTCTCCTGGTATTCGCCAAGCTGGTGGTGGAGGTGTTTCCAGCCGGCCATGAGCTGTTCACGCTTCTCGGCGATGCCCGCCATCAGCGCCTCGAACGAGGCGGCGAAGGAGGCCACTCCCTGCTCCAGCAGC
>CAZGCX010000074.1:0-10939 GCA_964524585.1 uncultured Anaerolineaceae bacterium | reverse complement strand
ACCTGGCCGTCACCTCCAGCAGCTTCATGGAGATCTAACGCCTGGAGGTCGCAAACCGTTCGCTTGCCGAGATCCAGCCCCTGGTACGCGGCGGCTAGATCACTTCCCCTGGCGTCGAACGCTTGACGAACTGGCCCATCCCCCGTCGGCCGAGCCACTGATCGCCATCGACGATCAGCTCCCCACGCAGGAATACTTTCTCGGGAAAGCCGGTCAGCTCCCATCCCTCGTACAAGTTGTAGTCGGTGCGGTGGTGGGCGTGAGCCAGGCCGTAGGTCAGGCGGCGCTCCGGATCCCAGATCACCAGGTCGGCATCCGACCCCAGGAGTAGATCGCCCTTCTTCGGGTACAAGCCAAAGATCTTGGCCGGGTTGGTGCTCATCAACGCCACGAACTGCTGGCGTGTGATCCGGCCGCTGAGCACTCCCTTGGTCCACAGGACCGGCAATCGATCGCCGACACCGGGCAACCCGTTGGGAATCTTGCTGAAGTCATCTGCCCCGAGCTCCTTGCCCGGAATCGCGACCGGCTCCCCCTCGTACTTGATTGGCGTGGTGCCATCGCTGAAGAACGGGCAGTGGTCGGTGCCGACGGTCTGAATGCTGCCGTCCGACAGGCCTCCCCACAGGGCTTCTTTGTCGGCGGCGGTCCGCATCGGCGGTGAGCAGACCCAGCGCGCCCCATCCGGCCGGCGCAGGTCATCCATCGAGAAGAACAGGTATTGCGGACAAGTTTCGCCCATTACCTGCACTCCGCGCTGGCGGCCATAACGGATCTGGTCCAGTCCGCCGGCGGTGTTCAGGTGCACCACATACAGCGGCGCATCGGCCTGCGCCGCCAAGGCCACCGCCCGCAGCACCGATTCGACCGCGCCCCATGCCGGGCGGGTGAGTGCGTGCCACTCCGGCGTCCGATGCCCGGCGGCCAGCGCCTCCGCCGTCAGCAGTTCGATGACGTCGCCATTCTCGGCGTGCAGCATCGTCAGCATCCCTTGCTCGGCCGCCAGGCGCATGACCTGGAGAATCTCTCCGTCCTGCAGCCGCAGCCGGCCGTTGTAAGCGGTGAAGACCTTGACGGTGGTGATTCCGAATTCGGGTAAGCGTGGAATAGCAGCACGAATGTCGTCGTTCAGCCGGGTGATATTCATGTGCAGCCCGAAATCGATCGCCGCCTTGGGCTCCGCCTTGTGCAGCCAGGCCTCCAGGCTGCCCTCGACCGTCGATTGATCGAGCGGCACAAAGTCCAACACTGTGGTGGTGCCGCCAAAGGCGGCCGCCTTGAGCCCAGTGTAATGGTCGTCGGAGGAGACCGTCCCGAACATCGGTAGGTCAAAGTGGGTGTGCGGGTCGACGCCGCCCGGCATGATCAGCTTACCCGCGGCCGGGATCAGCTTCGCCCCTTCCGCTGGCAGCGACTGGCCGATTGCTGCGATGGTTTCGCCTTCGAGCAGCAGGTCCGCCTGCTGCTCGCCGCGCACCGTCAACAGCGTTCCGCCCTGGATGAGAGTCCTGGTCATCGCGGCCGGCTATGGGCCGATCGAGAATTCAATCTCGCTCCAGGTCCGACCGGAGTCGGAGGTCTGATAGAGCCTGGGGCTCATATCCGCCGCCCCGTCCTGCCGGCCGACGGCCCAACCATACTGCTCGTCAACAAAGTCGAACTGGCCGGACCAGGGGAGCTCGGCCAGCTTGGTCCAGCTCTGTCCACCGTCTTCAGTGAGATGAATTTCCTGGCCGAGCGCCCAGCCGAGCTCGGGGGTAATGAATTGAATGTGCCCTCCTGGGTAGGGAGCAGTTTGCCAGCTGTGGCCACCATCGACCGTGCTGTAGAGGAATCGGCCGGTCGTTTGGCCTGTGTAGAAATCGTCACAGATGACCGCCAGCCTGGCGACCTGATCCGTAAACAACTGGGGATCAAAGCTGCCACAAAACGCCGAGTCATAGATATCCGGCTGGCTGTTTGGCGCCTCAAGCACCATATGCTCCCCCCAGCTCTCCCCGCCGTCCGTGGTGAAGCGAGCGATGGGGAGCGTGATGAAATACGTATCATGTCCAAACACCATCAAGCCGTTGCTGGGGCCGTTGAATCGGACTGCGGTAGAGAACTGGGTGTTCGCCCAGGCGTCGGAAAGTAATGTTTCCCAGTTGTTCCCCGCATCCCGCGTGCGCAGAAATTCGAAATACGTGGAGCCGGCGCCGCCGTAATCCGAACTCATCAGCCAGCCGGTCTGCCGGTCGGCGAAGTACAGCACGGCCGTGCCGCCGCCGCGCCAGTGCATTGGGGATGACGTCCATCCCCGGCCGCCGTTGTTCGTGGTCCACAGCGACGGTTCAACACCATCCGGCGGGCTAGCATGGGCCAGCGCGGCGAATTCGCCGTCGACGAAGACCGCCTGCAGGCCAGCGTCTGGAGCGCCGACCGGCGTGACATCCGCCCAGTTCACTCCACCGTCGATTGTTCGAAGGATTCCGGCGGCGCCATCGGCCTCGGCAACTGCCCAACCAATTGAGCGATCGATCATGTCGACTCGGTTGATCGCCCATGGGCGCTCAGATGCGCCGCCGGCCGGGACCAGCGTGGGGGATGGTGTGACTGCGACAGTCGGTGGCAGGGGGGATGGGCTGGCGGAGCGGTTGAGGCTTAATTCCATCAGATCTGATTCAGGGAGGTTTGGTATGGGATCTTCACTCGGGACCGAACATCCCGCCCACAATACTGCCGCCGCAGCAAAGGCCAGCCGGCCCCAACCCGACATCACAGTCTCCATTGACAACGCGGCTCGGGTCAGCTGAGGAAGTACTCGGTGCCGCAGTACGGGCAGGTGAGCACGCCTTTGCCGGCGAATTTGACCTCACCGCCGCACACCTTGCAGCGCTGCAGGTCACGGATATTGCCGGCTTCCTCGGAATACAAGGTTCCTTCGTCCCAATTGATGTAGCCGCTGAATAGGCCCATGCCAACCAGCGAGTGAATCTGGCCCTGAACCTCTTTGGTATTAGTCCCGAGCTCGATCACCACCTCACTGATCTGAACCTGGCCCTTGCTCTTCACCAGGTCCAGGATCTTGCGCAGCTCAGCTCGTTCCTCGTCTTCGACTGCCTCCTGCCGGGTGCGGGTAAGCAGCACGACCCCGATCCCGCCCACGACCAGGCCCACAAATCCAAAGATTCCGATTCCCACGATGACCGGGCCAATACCAGTGAGTTCGCCTCCGCTGTACTGGCCAACGGTGAACGCGACGCCGAACCCGGCAATCGCGATCCCGGCCAGGATCATGATGAATGCAACCACTCGTCCGCTATTCAACTTGCCTCCTATTCAGAATGAACACCATCATGATCACCGGATCCCCTACCAGATCCGGGAAGCAATGCGCGGTACTTATCCGAACCCGCCTCCGCCTCCACCGCCTCCGCCGCCGCCACTGAAGCCTCCACCGCTGAAGCCGCCGCCACCGCTGTGTCCGCTGGAGGAGGGCGCCGACTGCAGTACCCGACCGGTGCTGTTGAGCATCCGGGTCAGACCATCGCTCATGCTCTGCAGCCCGCCGGACAGGCTGTCCGACATGCCTTGCAGGCCCCCTGGACCGGAAAGCCCCGGCGCTGCGGTCGGAGAAGCCAGGCCGCCGCCCTTGCCGCTGCCCCCGCTCGACATGCCCCCCATTGGGTAGTACGGGAAGTACCAGCCGGGCACCGGCGTGCTGGGGTAGGCCTTGAACTTGTTGATCCAGGTTTCCTTGATTCCGAAGGCAATAGCGTATGGCAGGTAGCGCTCGAACAGCTCGCCGACTTTCTCCAGATCGGCCATCTGATCGATGCGAGACAGGTAGTTCTTAAAGGCGTTCCAGCGCTGGGCGGCTTCGGCGCCTTTGGCGGTCTTGGCGGGCATCGCCCCACCGGCGATCACCATCGCCAGGCCAATCAGCACCAGAGCGCCGATTACGCAGGGCAACATGCTGGTGTAGGTCGAGAGCGCCGCCGCCACAAAACCGCCCAAGAACACCGCGCCGAAAATCAGCGCCAGGCCGATCCCGCGCCAGATCTTGCGGGTGGTATCTGGATTGCTGCGGAAGAACTGCCGGCTGACCATCTCCTTGTAGAGCTTGCGCTGGATCCCGGGCAGTTCGGTGTAGAACTTGTTGCGCAGGTCGCTGAGCTCGATTGAGTCGCGCCCGCCGCGGAAGATTCCTTTGATCACCGCGGTCTCGACTGGATTCAAGCCGGACGGCGGGTTGGGGGCCTTCTTGAATACGAAGTCTGACGCGCCCAGACCGAACAGCCCCGTCCGTCCGGTCTCCTCGATGCTCAGGGCGCCTTTGCGGCCCAGGTCGATGATGGTGGCCACCACGTCGCGCATATCGGCCTTCTCGTCGACCAGGGTGCCCAGCACGCCCGGCGGCAGATCATCCGGCGGCTGCTCGACGTACTCGGGAACCGGACCGACCTTCGGATCGCGCCCTCGCGTATACCAGAGCAGGTAGATCAGCGCCGGACCCCCCAGGCCCAAGACTCCGCCCAGCACCGCCAGCCCCAGATCGATCGCTGGCTTGACGTTCAGGTCGTAGTTCTCCAGTTGATCCTGAGAGGACTGCCAGCTCGGCGGCTGGTCGGGAACCATGCCGTGGGTAAACTCGACCCCGATCTCCATGTAATCGGAGGCGGACATCGGCTCGTTGGCCAGGTAGGTTACGCTGGTTCCGTCCCCGCTCTGACCCCAGGTGGCCTGCACTCCGGCCGAGTCGATGAGCTGGAAACTGGCACCGGGGGGCAGGACCACCCGCGCGCTGGCCTCCTGAATGCCAAAGTCTCGGTCAGTTGGGAAGGCGAACCACTGCAGCTTGTCGCCCGAATCGTGGATGCGCAGCGCACCGTGCACGGTATAAGCGACATCAAAGGTTCGGGAGGCGTTCTCGGTTTGTGGGAAGAACCATTTGATGTACAGCGAATCGCCCTGGTTGGACGCCGTAAAGGTGTGCGCCTGACCAGAGCCGGAAGCGCTGTAGGCCCCGACCCCAGGCTCGCTGATACTCACTCCCGAGATGCCCTCGGTCTTGTCCAGCGGGATATCGCGGTAGCCGAAAGTGAACGATCCGGAGGTGAACCGTATTTGCTGACGCTCGACCACCCTCAGATCTCCATTGGGTTGAATGGCGAGCGTTACTTCGTAGCGCTCCCAATACAGCGTCTTGGACTGAGCGGCTGCCGGACCGGCGACCGTCAGGGCAAGAGTGGCCAACAGAACCGCGAGCGCAAGTCGCGCCGATCTCATACAGATACCTCTCTTAAGTGGCTAGGATTGGACCGGGAGTGGGTGGCGCAGATGAATGGATCGCGTGCGGACATGTCTGCGTTGAGGGCTCCTGAGGACAACGCACCCAGTTTACATCTGAGCCCAACGCAAGTCGAGCGAACTGGCCTCCTATTCGGCTGACGTTAAGCTGTCGCGCCTCTCCCGCAGCAATTGGCGCTTGACCTCGCTCGACGGGAGCGTGAGCTGGGTGAGATCGCGGGCAGCCATTAAGCGCTCGCCGCTGGTGTAGAGAAAGGTGAACCGGCGCCAGCGATGCGATTCGATCGGCGGATCCAGCTCCCGCAGCGGCCCGAGCTGCAGCTTGAAATAGGGCTCGTTTGCCCGGGGGTGAGTGGAATCCTCAAACAGCAGCTCTCGGCGAGTGATCAATTCGTAGCCGCGCACCTCTGCCAGATAGCGCACTGACCACCTGAGCTCCCCGAACGCGCCGGGCAGATACAGGGCCAGCCAATCAACGTGCAGCGTCTTCGGTGCCGTTACGATCGGGATCCGGTACCAACCGAGAGAGCGAGCAATCTCCAGATCGCGCGGCTGGTTGATGATCGCCACCAGTACCAGGTCGTCCGGAGCCAGCCGCAAGTCCTGACGTAGGGATTGCCGGCAAGCGTGCATGCCCCAACGATAGACCATTTGTTCTAGTCTGTCAACTCAGAGTGGGTTGAGGCGCAGCTGGAGTCCCCGAGGGAGCTCGGCGAATGCGCACCCGGCCAGCCGCCGCAGCTTCCTCGCTTCAGCTGAGAACGTGCGACCGGGCATGCGACCCACGCCGCGGGGCTGGGCCGGAAGCGAAGCGGCGCGGGTGAGCTCAGGCCGTCGCCAGCGCCGCGACTCGCTGGTTGAAGGCCTGGATGTGCTGGTCGATCTCCGCCACCTGGGCTTGCACCCCGGTCCAGTACGAATCGTCCTGCCACTGGGCGACGATCTCTTCGTAGCTCTTGCCCTGCTGCTCGACCCAGGTGAAGTATTTCAGGTTGTGCACCCGCCGCCGATCGGGATAGCGCAGCTCAAGCATGCTATCGGTCGAAAGGCCCTGCAGGTAGCGGGCATGATCTGCGGCCGCCGCGGTCTCGCCGTACTCACCGTGCTCGGCATGCATCTCGCGCAGCCGGCTCTGGTACAGGTCCATCGAGTCGGTCAGCACCGTCAGCACCACGTCTTGCGGTCCAAGTTCGTAGTACTTGGCGAATTTGATCGCCATTGACAGGTTGGCGATTCCCGAGAATCCCAGCAGGTGCAGCTGATCAATCGTCGCCTGGGCGACTTCCTGCTTGGCGAGATAGGCCTGGCCAGCCGGCTCGTTGAACAGCCGCGCCAGGCTGACGATCACGTTGTCGTCCAGGTCGATCACCAAGTCGGTGTTCTTCAGGTTGTGAATCCAGGGGACGTGTTTGTCCCCGATGCCTTCAATCCGATGGGCGCCGAAGCCGTTCTCCAGCAACGTCGGGCATTGTGCGGCCTCTCCGGCGGCGATCTTGCTGCCAGGGAACTGCTGCTTGAGATAGTCGCCGCAGGCGATGGTCCCAGCTGAGCCGGTGGTCAGCGTTACCCCACGGTAGTGGTCGTCGGGACCGAGCTCATGCTCCAGCACCTCCAGCATCGCATGCCCAGTGACCTGGTAGTGCCAGAGATAGTTGCCGAACTCGTCAAACTGATTGAAGATCATCAGGTCTTCGCCGGATTCACGCAGTTCCCAGGTCTTGTCGAAGATCTCCTTTACGTTCGACTCACTGCCCGGGGTCTTGATCACTTCCCCGGCAATGTTCGCCAGCCAGTCGAAGCGCTCCTGGCTCATTCCTTCCGGCAAGATTGCCACCGACTCGCAACCCAGCAGCGCCGAGTCGTATGCCCCGCCGCGGCAGTAGTTGCCGGTGGATGGCCACACCGCTTTCTGGGTGGTCGGATCGAACTGACCGGTCACCAATCGAGGGACCAGGCAGCCGAAAGCAGCTCCAACCTTGTGTGCGCCGGTTGGGAACCACTTACCTACCAATGCGATGATTCGCGCTTCCACACCGGTCAGCGCGCTGGGAAACTCGATGTAGTTCACGCCGCCGAAGCCGCCGCCGCTTTCGACCGGCTCGTTCTTCCACGTGATGCGATACAAGTTCAACGGATCGACATCCCACAGCCCGATGCCGCTCAAGCGCTCACGGATATCGGCGGGGATCCGGCCGGGGTCCATCATTTGTTCGAAGGT
The DNA here is from genome assembly GCA_964524585.1 of uncultured Anaerolineaceae bacterium. Classification (GTDB taxonomy): domain Bacteria; phylum Chloroflexota; class Anaerolineae; order Anaerolineales; family E44-bin32; genus JADFRG01. The sequence continues at coordinate 3,432 of CAZGCX010000074.1, read as the reverse complement.
GGGAATCGTCACCCCACGCTGGTGGGCTCGTTGCGCGGCGCGCTCGAGCCGCTGCTCTGAAATCGACAGATCAATCATCCCGACTCCCGGTCTCCTGTTCAGGGTCTTCCCGCACCACGTACAACGGCCGGCCCTTGGCCTCGTCGTAGAGCCGACCCACATATTCGCCCAGTATGCCCAGCGAAATCAACTGCACGCCCCCCAAGAACAGCACTGCGATCAGGGTCGTCGCCTGGCCGGCCAACGCTTCCCGTCCAGATAGACGGATGACGATCACCACCGGAATCGACACCGCGCTCAAGCCGGCGCAGATGAAACCGAAATAGGTCGCCAGTTGCAGTGGAAAGTACGAAAAGCTGGTCACCGCGTTGAGTGCCAGGCGCAGCATCTTGCGCAGCGGATACTTGGTCTCGCCGGTCTGGCGAGCCGAGCGCCGATACTCCACACCCACCTGCCGGAACCCAACCCAGGCTGCCATCGCTCGCGGAAAGCGGTGGCGCTCCCGCATCCGCTTCAGCACCTCGACCACGCTGCGATCCAACAGCCGGAAGTCGCCGGTATCCAGCGGGATCTCGACGTCGGTGATGCGGTTGATCAGCCGGTAGAAGGCGGCCGCGGTGACCCGCTTGAAGAAGCTCTCACCCTCTCGCTCTGCCCGAACGGCATAGACCACCTCATAGCCCTCACGCCAGCGTTCGACCAGCTGCTCAATCACCTCCGGCGGGTCCTGCAGGTCGGTGTCCATCACAATCACGGCCCGCCCTCGGCTGTAATCCAACCCGGCGGTGAGCGCGATCTGGTGCCCGAAATTGCGCGCAAACAGGACCGGGCGCACCCGCGGATCCTTGTAGGCCAGGTCGCGGATTGCTTCGGACGAACCGTCGGTGCTGCCGTCGTCCACCAGCACCAACTCCCACGGCTCGCCCATTCGATCCATGGCCTCGATCAGTCGCTGGTAGAAGGTCGGCAGCGATCCGATCTCATTGAAGACCGGACCGACGACCGAGAAAACCGGGGGGCGATCCTTCACGCTGGGTTCCATTGCCGATATGCTATGCGATTCGGGCCGATTGCGCACCCTGACCTGGGCTATTGCCGCGCAGCAACCGCTGCGTCCAGTGCCTCGAGCGTGGGATCGATCACCATTGCTTCACCCGCCGCTCGCATGGCGGCCGGGACGTCCTTCAAGCCGCTGCCGGTGATGACGACCACAACCGTCTCGTCCCGCGCCACCAGGCCCAGCCGGATCGCCTCTTCCAGGCCGGCGTAGGCGGCAGCGCCGGCCGGCTCGGCGAACACCGCCTCAGCCCCCAGCTTGGCAATGGCGGCCAAGATGGCCGCATCCTCTACCGCCAGGATCATGCCGCCGGTCTCGCGCGCCGCCCGCAGGGCGCGCAAGCCGTCTCGGGGCATGTCCACCGCGATGCTATCGGCGATGGTGTCAGCGTGCACGGCGGTGATCCGGTGGGCCTCGGCCTTGAAGGCGTTGGCCACCGCCGCTGAGCCAGTGGACTGCACGCCGTACAGCCGTGGAATCTGTTCGATCCAGCCCAACTGATGCAAGTCGACAAACCCCTTGTGCAATCCGCTGATGATGTTCCCGTCTCCGACCGAAACGAAGGCGGCCTCCGGCGCCCGCCAGCTGCTCACACCCCCTACCCCGTGTGAGGCGTCGGCAGCGATGGCCAACTGTTCGCAGATCTCGAAAGCCGCGGTCTTCTTACCTTCTGCAGTGAATGGGTTGTATCCGGTATTGCGGCAGTACCACCCGTAGCGATCGGCGGCTTGCAGGCTGAGGTCAAATGCGTCGTCGTAGTTGCCCTCCACCAGATAGACCGCGGCACCATAGATCAGCAATTGTGCGACCTTGGCGGCCGGCGCGTTCTTGGGCGCCAGGATCACCGCCGGAACGCCGGCCGCGGCGGCCATCCCGGCCAGCGCCGCCCCGGCATTGCCGGTGGAGGCGGTCACCACCGTGCTAGCCTCGATCTGCTCCGCCCGCGCCACCACCACTGCGCTGGCACGGTCCTTAAAGGAAGCGGTCGGATTGCGCCCGTCGTCTTTCAGCCACAAGTGCTCGAGCCCCAGCTCAGCTCCAAGGCGCTCGGCGCGCAGCAGCGGAGTCCAGCCGACCGCCCACAGCGGTGTGCCTTGGTGGCCGGGCGGATCGACCGGCAGCAGCGCCAGGTAGCGCCAGATCGAGTTGTCGCGGGATTGCGAGAGCTGCGCCGGAGTGGTGGCGCGCTGAATACCAGAATAGTCCAGCACCAGATCCAGGTTTCCGCCGTCTTTCGGGCAGGCGTAGCCCGCCTCACCCGGCGTATATTCAGTCTGGCATTGGCTGCAGCGATAGCCGATGAATTTCATAAGCCGCGGGCGCCCCGGACATAGGGCAGTCCGAGTGCAGCCGGGGAACCGATCCGCTTCCGCACCGCCTCGCGCGATCCGATGATCAGCACCACGATGGTGAAGGCGAACGGAATCATCTGCAAGAAGAAGCCCCAGTACGGGTTGTAATAGAAGGGATTGCGCAATCCGAACAAAACTGTCGGTCCCTGGATGTCCAGGATCAGACGTCGCAAGGCTCCGAAGGCATACGACCCAAAGGCTGCCCGAATCGGATCCCACTGTGCAAAGATCACCAGCCCGATAGCGATCCAGCCCTGCCCGGAGGTGGTCAGCTGGCTGAACCAACCCGGCGAGACTGCCAGGCTGATGGTGGCGCCGGCAACCCCGGCCAGTACACCTCCTACGAATACGTAGAAGTATCGCAAACGGTAAACGTTGATCCCCAGCGCGTCGGCCGCCGCCGGGAATTCGCCCACCGCCCGCAGATGCATTCCCGGTCGGGTGCGGTTGATGTAATACCAGACCAGTGGGATCAGCAGGTACCCCAGATAGACCATTACGCTCTGGTCGGTGAACAGAATTCCACCCAGCAATGGGATATCGGAAAGCAGCGGCAGGGTGCTGCGCGGCAGCAGGGCGACTGCCCCGGCTTTGCTCAGCCCCTCCCCGAACACCAAGCTCAGGCCGGTCCCTAAAAACGTCAGCGCCAACCCGCTCACCACCTGGTCGGCTTGAAAACGGATGGTGATCAAGGCATGGATCAGGCTCAGGAGTCCAGCGGCAAGCATGGCCAGCAGGACGCCCAGCCAGGGGCTGCCAGTGGTCAGAGCGGCGCTGTACGCGCTCATAGCGCCGATCAGCATCATGCCCTCCAGCCCGAGATTGAGCACCCCCGCCCGCTCGGCCAGAATCTCGCCGATGGTCGCGAACAGCAGCACCGTTCCGCTGGCCACCCCTGCCTGAAGGATGATCTGTGCGTCTCGCCTGAATCTCTTGAGACCGGACTTGTCGAGGGCCATGACATGATGTCCGCAGACGGAGGCCTCGCCCGACGTTGCCTCCACGAGCCGCAAGATCAGGAGC
>CAZGCX010000073.1:0-11044 GCA_964524585.1 uncultured Anaerolineaceae bacterium | reverse complement strand
CCTGCAACTGGCAACGCCGTAACAACCAGGTGACGCTGGCCGTGCGGGTGCCGGCCGGGGAGTCCTACGGCCGAGTCGAGAATCCCAAGGGTGAGCTCGGCTACTACGTGATTTCCACCGGCAAGCCCAATCCCTGGCGCTACCATATCCGCGCACCAAGCTTCGTCAACCTGACCGCCTTGGCCGAGATGTGCAAGGGCCACAAGGTGGCGGATGTGGTGGCGATCCTGGGATCGATCGACATCGTGCTGGGGGAGGTCGATCGCTGATGTATGGGGTGGGAATCCTCAAGGGCCTGGGCGTCACCATCAAGCACTTTGTCGAGTCCTACCTCGACGACATTCGATGGCTGGGCCACCGCTACTACAACCAGGAGGCTCTGGAAGCCCGCCAGGGGCCGAAGGCGCGTGGTGTGTTCACGGTGCAGTATCCGGAAGAGCGCCTCCCGACCCCGGAAGAGTTCCGCTATATCCCATTCCTGATCTACGATGAGATGGAGGACGGCTCGCACCAGGATCGCTGCACCTCCTGCGGAATCTGCGCCAAGGTCTGTCCGCCGCAGTGCATCTGGATCGTGCGCACCGACGATCCTGAAACGGGCCGGCCGATTCCAGAGCCGGAAGAGTTCTATATCGATGTCGATATCTGCATGAACTGCGGGCTGTGCGCGGAGTACTGCCCGTTTGAGGCGATCCGTATGGATCACGACTTCGAACTATCCACTTACGATCGCTTCCAGGAAAACATCTACAACAAAGACAAGCTGAGCAAGCCGGCTTCGTACTACGCCTCGATTCGGCCGCGCAATTTCGCGATCGACGAAGCGGCGATCGCCGAGAAGGCGGCTAAGAAAGCGGCCCGTCAACGGAGCTAGCGGGCGCGCGGGCCGTGGCCGGCCCAACCATCAGTCGTACAACCGTCAAAGCAAATGTACTCAAGTGACACTGAGATTCTGTTTCCAATGCGTGTTGCACCGCGCTTACGCGACCTACGTGGCGGCTTATGGCAAACGGCCGTCGATCGTGCCTGCCAGGCGGATGATGCCTCGCCAGAGCAATTAGCCCTAAGCCTGATGATGATTCGGCTGGCCGGATGCATGACCTGTCACCCCGATTGCTATCGGGCCATGCGCGGCTGCACTGATTGCGCGATCGCCACGGTGCGCCGTTTCCGCGGGGACGATCGCGAGCTGGTTCACCTGATCGAGCAGGCGCAAACGGAGTTGGGAGTAGTCCAAAATGGCTGAATTACCGAACGAGGCGGCAGTTCTGGAGGCGCTGAGCCAGGTTCAGGAACCGGAGCTGCACAAGGATCTGGTTTCACTGGGCATGGTCAAAGACCTGGCGATCTCCGGTGGCAAGGTGAGTTTCACACTGGAGCTCACCACCCCCGCCTGCCCGCTGCGTGACCGGATCGAGCGGGAAGCGACCGAGGCGGTACGTTCGGTCGAGGGGGTCAGCGAGGTGGCGCTCAAATTCAGCGCCAATGTGCCGCGCTCGCGGGGTCTGATCGACCGGCCGATCCGCAACACGGTGGCGGTCGGGTCCGGCAAGGGTGGTGTGGGCAAGTCGACCATTGCGGTCAACCTGGCCGCCTCGCTGGCCAGGGCCGGCGCCAGCGTTGGCCTGCTGGATGCGGACATCTATGGACCCAACGTTCCGACCATGATGGGGGTCGACCAACTGCCGGCGCCGCGCGACGGCAAGATGATGCCGGCCGAGGCATTTGGCGTGAAGCTGGTCTCCATTGCGTTTATGGTGAAGCCCGGGCAGCCGTTGATCTGGCGCGGCCCGATGCTTCATTCCGCGGTGCGCCAGTTCATTGCCGACGTGGAGTGGGGGGAACTGGACTACCTGGTCGTGGACCTTCCGCCCGGAACCGGCGATGCTCCGCTCAGCCTGTCGCAGTCGATACCGCTCAGCGGCGCGGTGATCGTGACCATGCCGCAGCAGGTCTCGCTGGACGATGCCAGCCGAGCGATTGGGATGTTCAACACCATGAAGGTGCCGATCCTGGGCGTGGTGGAGAACATGAGCTACCTGGAGTTGGCCGACGGGAGCCGCATGGACCTGTTCGGCCAGGGCGGCGGCCAGCGGCTGGCAGAGGCGGCGGAGGTTCCGTTTCTTGGATCGGTTCCGATCGATCCGCAGGTGCGGGAGGGCGGCGATCACGGGATGCCGGTCGTGATCTCGCACCCTGACTCGGTGGTGGCGCAGGCCCTGACCAGCGTGGCGGAGGCGATCGCGGCCCGGATCAGTGTGCACGCCTTCCGCGAGCACAACGTTGTGCCGATCGAAATGATCGATTAGGGTGATGCCCCGCAGCGCGCCGCTGTCGCGTCAGCGCCGGAGTGCTATACTCGACCTCCGATGAGCCAAACCGCCACCGCAACCGCTTCCGCAGTCGCCATTCGCTTCCAGCCGCTCGGAAAACTCTATCACTTCGACCTCGCTGGCCATCACGATCTCCAGGCCGGCGATTACGTGCTGGTCTCGACCAAGCGCGGGCGCGAGATGGGAGAGGTGGTCAGCCTGGTCGATGCCCCACACACGGGGGCTCGGCTCAAGCCGATCGAGCGACGCGCCACCGCTCAGGAGCTGGTGGAGCGGAGGATGTGGCAGCGCAAGGAGCTGGAGGCAATGATCGACTGCCGGGCAAAGGCCTCCGAGCTCGGCCTGAAGGGCGTGAAGATCGCCAAGGCGGAGTACGCCTACGACGGTTCGCGCATCACCTACCTCTACAACTACGAGGGGGAAGACAAGATCGACCTGAACCGTCTGCGCCACGCCATGCAGCAGGCCAATCGCGAGAGCCGGGTCGATTTCCACCAGATCGGCCCACGCGACGTCGCCAAGATCATCGGCGGAATGGGAGCCTGCGGCCTGGAAGAGCGGTGCTGCTCCAAGTTCCTGACCGAATTCAGCCCGATCTCGATCAAGATGGCCAAGGAGCAAGGGATCTCGCTCAATCCGCAAGAGATCACCGGCATGTGTGGCCGGTTGCGCTGCTGCCTGGTGTATGAGTATGAGCAGTACGTGAAGGCCCGCAAACAGCTGCCGAAACTCAAGAAAAAGGTCGTGACCCCGTTGGGCGAAGGCAAAGTGGTGGATGTCCTGCCGCTGAAGCAAGCGGTGGTGGTTTATCTGGAGGGGGAAGGCCGGCGGGTGGAGTTCCTGAAGCACGAGATCGAACCGCACGACGAGCTCAAGGCGCTGGAGGCGAAAGCCAATGGGCCCTGTGATCGGCATGAGAACGGTGAGTGCGACTGCGGCAAGCAGTAGGCGGGTAGCTCTGCTCGCTTTGGACCGATTGGCAGCCAATTGCTGCCAACACAATCCTTCCCAACTCCCATTGACCGAAAGGTGATTTGCGTAAATAGTAAGGCGACCGCACGGTCGCTTTTGCATGGATAGAGAAATGACTGTGTACGACTCCGAGTCGCTCATTCTGGGCTTCGAAAAACCACCCGCGCGGGTGGTCAGCCTGGTCCCCTCGATGACCGAGTCGTTCTTCGACATGAACCTGGGCGAGGTCGTGGTGGGGGTCACCGACTTCTGCCGGCCCCCAGCCGAGGCCGAGGACCGCCTGACCCGAGTGGGCGGGAGCAAGTCCCCTGAGGTGGATACCATCATCGGGCTCAAGCCGGACCTGGTGATTGCCAACCAGGAGGAGAACAGTAAAGAAACGGTCGAGGCGCTGGAGGCCGCAGGCCTGAACATCTGGCTCAGCTTCCCCCGCAGCACCCTGGACGCATTGGACCTGCTGTGGACGATTGTGAAGCTTTACGGGCTGACCCAGCAGGCGACCAGTGTCGAGACCTTGGCCCGTACGCTGGACTGGACCGAGAAGGCCACCACCGCCCGCCTGGCCATTCCGACCTTTGTGCCGATCTGGCTGGGCGAGAAAGGCGCCGACCAGCCGTATTTCATGACCTTCGACTACCGCACCTATTCGCACGACGTGCTGGCCAAGTGCGGGGGGATGAACGTCTTCGCCGGCCGCAAGCGGCGCTATCCGCTGGCAGCCGATCTGGGGATCGCTCCGGAGGAGGATCCCGGCGAACGCGATACTCGCTATCCGCGGGTCACCATTGAGGAAGTGCTTTCGATGGAGCCCGAAATCATCCTACTGCCGGACGAGCCATTCAAATTCGAGCAGTCGCACAAGCAGCAGGTCGAGGGCTGGCTGGCCGATACCCCGGCGGTCAACGCCGGGCGGGTGCACCTGGTCGATGGCAGCCTGCTGACCTGGCATGGTACCCGGCTGGCCCGGGCACTCTCCGATCTTCCATCCTTTTTGCATCTCTAGCCAGCGCAAGACCAACCCCCCAATCAGCCTATCGGCCGCCCCTGCGGCCAGGATGACCGCTCTGCTTACCAGATTTATTGGTGGCCTTCCCGTGCCGGCGCTCTTGACGCTGCCACCCTGCATCCCTACAATCACAGCATTCTAGCGAGGTAACTCCATGTTGAAGGGCATCCGGACCATTGTGATCAGTGTCATCATTGCAGCCGTAATCGGCGCGGTTTTTGGCGCCCTGGTGGGAATTATGGTCGAACGGCTGCTGGTGGCGGTCGGAGTGGGCGCGTTCGTCGGTGCCAACTTCGGTCTGGCGTTGGCCTACGGCTACCTACCGGAAGGCGAGGCCGACCTACCGGAGGAGGGGCAGGCAGCAGGCTGACCTCGGCGGTCGGCTGATTCGAGCAGCAGCATCCCCTCTAGTTCCAAAAAACCACCAAAAGAGCAAATTGACAGACCGTCGGTCGCGTTGACACGCTTCGGCCGGCCGACTTAGAATCGCGCGGTTCGCGGAGTGAACCGTGGCAGTTCCCAAGAGTGGGCGCGAGGTGCGGCTCACCGCCATGTCGTCCTGCGCCGGTTGAGCTTCTAAGCTCCCGGCGGAGACGCTGGCGCAGGTGCTGCGCCCCATCCAACAATTGTTTGGCGACGATCTCCCTCCAGATCTGCTGGTCGGCCTGGAAAGCCCGGACGACGCAGCGGTCTGGCGGTTGGACGACTCGCGGGCCCTGGTGGTCACCACTGACTTCTTCACCCCGGTGGTAGACGATCCATATGCGTTCGGAGCGATCGCGGCTGCCAACGCACTCTCCGACCTGTATGCCATGGGCGCCAACCCGTTCATGGCGCTCAACATCACAGCTGTACCCGTCGACCTTGATCCGCAGATCGTCGAAGCCATCCTGCGCGGTGGGGCGGACAAGGTGAAGGAGGCCGGCGCGGTGCTTGTCGGCGGGCACTCAGTGCAGGACAAAGAGCCAAAGTATGGGTTGGTCGCCTGCGGTTTCGTCGACCCACAGAAAATGTTCACCAAGGGTGCCGCGCGGCCGGGCGATCTGCTCTACCTGACCAAGCCACTCGGCACCGGCGTCACGACCACCGCACTGATGCGAGATCAAGGCCGCCAAGAACATGAGCTTGAGGTAGTGGAATGGATGACAAAACTCAACGGCGCCGCTGCGGCGCTCGCGAGTAAAGTAGGTGTGCGCGCCGCAACCGATGTCACCGGATTTGGGCTGTTGGGCCACGCGCTCGAGATGGCTCAGGCCTCCGAAGTCGGCATGCGGATCGATTACCGGGCTGTGCCGCTGCTCTCCGGCGCCAAGGCCTATGCGGAAGCCGGAACCTTTCCCGGGGGCACCCTCGACAATCGATCGTACTTCGGCCCGAGGGTTGAATTTGGTGCGGAGTTGACCGAGGCCGAGCGCATGCTGCTCTTCGACGCGCAGACTTCCGGCGGCCTGCTGCTGGCAGTGCCATCCGACCGCGCAAGCGAATTGGCCGACCGAGGGTCGCGTTCGGACACGCCGGTGTGGCTGATCGGGCAGATTACCCGCGATCGGCGGGTCGAAGTTGTGGATCATACCTAGCGAATAGGAGCTACGGAGGAACGATGAGAAAGGTAACAATCGTCGGTGCCGGGCATACCGGCGCCACCACCGCACATTTCCTGGCAGAGCGCGAACTGGCAGATATCGTGCTGGTGGACATCATCGAAGGAATGCCACAAGGCAAGGCATTGGACCTCACCGAGGCCATGCCGGTGATCGGCTCGGACGTATTGGTGGTCGGCACCAACGACTACGGCGCGACCTCCAGCTCGGATATCGTGGTGATCACCGCCGGGCTGCCGCGCAAACCGGGAATGAGCCGCGATGATCTGATCGAGGCCAACACCGCCATCATGAGGGCGGCAGTGAGCGCCTCGCTGCAAGAGTCCCCCGAGGCGATCCTGATCGCTCTCACCAATCCGCTGGATGCGATGGCCTATTTGGCGATGAAGGAGGCCGGCCTGCCGCGGGCCCGCGTGATCGGCCAGGCGGGAATCCTGGACTCGGCGCGCATGCGGGCCTTCGTGGCGATGGAACTTGAAGTCAGCGTGCAGAACGTGCACTGCTACGTGTTGGGCGGCCACGGGGACGATATGGTGCCGCTCACCCGACATTCCAACGTTGCTGGCGTGCCACTGGAAGACATGCTCGGGAAGGAGCGTTTGGAGGCGATCGTTCAGCGCACCCGCAAGGGTGGCGGCGAGATCGTCGGCCTGCTCAAGACTGGCTCGGCTTACTACGCGCCGGCGGCGGCGCTGGCCCAGATGGTGGAAGCGATCTTGCTCAACCGCCACCTGGTGGTTCCGGCCTCGGTGTACCTGGAGGGCGAGTACGGCCAGACCGGGATCTTCTTCGGCGTGCCGGCGCAGCTTGGTGCCGGTGGGCTCGAGAAGGTGATCGAGTACGACCTGAACGATTCGGAGCAAGCCGCCTTGAAGGCGTCCGCCGACCACGTGCGTGAGACGATCGGTGCTTTGAAGTTGGAAGTGCCAGCCTAAGGGGTTGGCGTGGCGGCAACCGCGCCGCCAGACCAGGTGAAGACCCGTTGGGCGCTGCTGGCCCCGGCCGAGATGTAACGCGGCTCGCCGCCGGCCGTGGTCCCCGACAGGCGCACCGTGTCGATCCACCAGCGCAGGACGTGTGCTACGGGGCCGCTAGGCCGGAATTCCGCCGGTACGATGTATTTGGTGTCGGTGACGTAGTCGACCAGCATCTTATCGCCCGATCCGCCGGTCTGCTCGGTGACATCAATGACCGTCACCCGGTAAAACTCTCCGTCCCGCAGCGCTCCGACCGAGGCCCACTGTAGGCTGATGGTCTCATTCGACAGAGTAAATGCCTCGCCGTCCCGCGGTAGCAGCAGGTTGGCCGCCGGGTAAGCCGGCGGCAGGGTGGGCGTTGGAGTGGCTCCACCTACGGTCAACCGCTGGCAAAGCGGGATGATCAGCCGCTGGCCCTGAAAGACGGTGTCGCTCACGAGTCCGTTGTAGTCTTTGATGGACTGCATCGCGACGTTGTAGTTCTGCGCGATCCCGAACAAGGTGTCGTTGGCCTCTACCGTGTAGTTCTCTTTCGGACAAGCCGCCTCGGTGGCCTCCGCCGGCGAGAGCGTGGCGGACGGCTCGGGAGTGACGGTGGGAGTGGGCTGTGGCACCAGGATCTGCTGGCCAATCGACAGAATGCACTCGGTGCCCAGGTTGTTGATCTCGATGATCGACCGCACCGTCACGTCGAAGAAGAAGGCGATTCCGCCACAGGTGTCATTCTCGACCACGGTGTAATTGATCGGCGGCAAGGTCGTGGCTGTCGGCGGAATCGTAGGTGTGGGCGTGACGGATGGAGTCAGCGACTGGGTTGGCGTGGGGGAGGGCGACCCGGTGGGAGTGGATCCTGACGGCGGCGGCAAAATGAAGCGAGTGGCGGCGTAGGTGATCCCGGCCGAAACTAATGCAAAACCGGCCACCAGGGCCAACGCCACCCGCAATTCAAGGCGCACCTGGCGGCTGGCCGAAACGTTCGATCGGCCGCGTAGGTCAGTCCCACACACAACACAGCGCGTGGCGTCTTCCGCGACCCGCGTTCCACAGGTCGGACAGAGTTTCGAGGCGGCTTCAGTCATTTCGTGGGGAAGGCCGCATTATACCAATGGCGGCCGAGCCACGCCCCGGTCGTCGGGGGCCAGGTCATCAGATTGCCAGGGAGCGTTCCGGGGCTCAAGCTTCCCCCGCCAATCCCAGATCGGGTGCGATTCGTTGCATAGATGCCAGCACATTGCCGACGTGCTCCCACAGCTCAATCCCGAGCTCCGCCGAGCCCAGGTCGATATCTTGCCGTTTCACGTTGGCCGCGAACCGGGCGTCCTTCCATTTCTTGCGGACCGACTTCAGGTTGACGTCTAGGATTGACCGCGAGGGTCGCACCAACGCCACCGCGGTCAGCAGGCCGGTGATCTCGTCGCAGGCGAACAGCGCGTGCTGCATCGGCGTGATGCGCGGCACGCCGGTGTGCTCGGCATGGCTGAGAATACACTCGACGATTGGCTCCGGCACGCCCCGATCGCGCAGGATTGGCGCTCCGAGTTGTGGATGCTCCTCCAACGTCGGGTGGATTTCCCAGTCGAAATCGTGCAGCAGCCCGGCCACCCCCCAAAGCTCAGGATCCCCACCCAATCGTTCGGCGTAGTCGACCATGCTGGCCTCGACCGCCAGCATATGCCGGACCAGGTTACGGTTGCTGACGAACTCATGGACCAGCTCCAGTGCTGCCTGGCGGTCCATCTCAGCGGAGTCCGGCCAGCGCCAACTCAATTACTGCCACCGCGGTCGCCGGAATCTCGCGCAGCTCCCAGAAGCGGTAGATGCGCTCGCTGTACGGCCGCAGGTCGGCCGCCACTCCCACCGCCTGCAGCCCCAACCCGGCGCAGGTCGCCAGTGCGCGCGGCAGGTGGTAGCGCTGGGTCACCAACAGTGCCCGTTGCCCGGGGTAGCTCTGCGCTGCCCGCTCGCACGTGCTGAAGGTTCGAGTCCCACCACGGTCGAGCTCGATGGCGCTTGCCGGGACGCCGAGTTCCAGGGCCAGCTCCCGCATCGCGGCGGGTTCGTCATACGTCTCACCAGACTGGGTTCCGCTCATCAGCACTCGATCCACTCTACCGCTCAACAGCAGCTCGACCGCGGCTGCGACCCGATCGTGCAGCACGGCTGTCGGCCGGCCGTCTCGTCGCAGCCCGGCACCGAACACAATCGCCAGATCGGCAGCAGGGGCCGCTTCAAGCGAGTAGATGCTGGCGCCGAATTTCTGCTCTATGTACCAGGTCGGCAACCACAAGGCCAGCACCGCCGCAAACGTCCCCAGGAGCACGCCCCTGCGGAACACGGCGGCATTTTACCAGAGCGGCACCGACCGGCCTCGCAAAACACGCCGCGCCCGGTCCACCACACAGCCCAGAACGGCTATTTCGCACAACCCATCTATTGATATAATCAATCCTATGAATACCATGGCCACGGATCGAGCCGACACGGTGAACTCCGAATTCATGCGCTACTTGGCCTCGCTGGATGCCGAGCCAGGCACCCGTTTGCCGCCGATCAACGAGTTAGCCGACCTGTTGGGAATCAGCTCTGGCAAGTTGCGGGAACAGCTGGAGGTGGCGAGGGAACTCGGCCTGGTCGAGGTTCGGCCAAAGACTGGCATCCGAGTGCGAGAATTCTCTTTCGGGCCGACAGTTCAGGTCGGACTCGGCTACGCTCTGGCGCTGGATCCCGCCTACTTTCGGCCATTCAGCTCGCTGCGAAACAGCATCGAATCCGGCTTCTGGCACCAGGCAGTGGAGGCCTTGACGCCCGGCGACCGTGACTACCTGAGCGAGCTGATGAAGCGAGCCTGGACCAAGCTAGGCGGCGACCCGATTCAGATCCCCCATCCCGAGCACCGTGAACTACATATGACGATCTTCTCCCGGCTCAATAACCCGTTTGTGCTGGGGATCCTGGAAGCCTATTGGGAGGCCTACGAGGCGGTGGGCCTGAATCGCTACGAGGACTACACCTATTTGACTCAGGTTTGGACGTACCACGGCCAGATGGTCGATGCCATTCTGGCAGGCGACCTCGACGCCGGGCACAAGGCGCTGGTCGACCACACTGCGCTGTTGCGCGCCCGCCCGTCGGCGGTCACACCCGACGGGCATTCCAACGGACCGGAGGCGAAGGTTCGAAAATGACTGAGATCGTCATGTCGGAAAGTGAAGTTCAGGTCGAGCAGATCGTCAACGATTTCTCGATGGTGGTGGCTACAGCCAATGGATCGGGCAGTCAGACCTCCAATCTGGCATTGATCCGGGCCCTGTTTCGGATGGGGATTCCGGTCAGCGGCAAGAACCTGTTTCCCTCCAATATTCAAGGGCTGCCGACCTGGTACACCATCCGGGTGAGCAGCCTGGGAGAAACCGCCCGGCGCGACACGGTCGAGATCCTGGTGGCGATGAACCAGGCAACCGTGGCCGAGGATCTGGCCGGGTTGGTCAGCGGTGGAGTGTGCTTCTACGCCGACGATTTGCAGATGCCACCGCAGCGGGACGATATCGTGTACTACCCGATGCCGATCAAGGATTTGGTTAAGCAAATCAATCCGCCGCGCGACCTGCGAGACTACGTGGCTAACATGGGATACGTCGGGGTGGTCGCCCAGAATCTGGGGATTGAAATCGACGCCATTCGGGAGGCGCTGCTGACCCACTTCGGCGGACGCGAGAAACCGGTCGAACTCAATATGTCGATGATTCTGGCTGCCGCCGAGTGGTCAACTGCCAATCTTCAAAAACAGGACGGCTTCCGGGTCGAGGGCGACAATCAGACCGAGGGCAAGATCCTGATCGAGGGAAACACGGCCGGAGCGCTGGGAGCCATCTATGGCGGAGTGGGGTTCGCCTCCTGGTATCCGATCACGCCCGCATCCAGCTTCGCCGATGCGGCTCGAGAGTACCTGCCCCGGCTGCGCAAGGAAGGTGACAAGCAGACCTACGCCGTGATCCAAGCCGAAGATGAGCTGTCGGCGATCGGCATGGCCATCGGAGCTGGCTGGGCTGGGGCGCGGGCGATGACCTCAACTTCTGGCCCTGGGATTTCCTTGATGGCGGAATTCGTGGGATTAGCCTACTTTGCCGAGATTCCGGTCGTGATCTGGGATGTGCA
>CAZGCX010000072.1:0-11226 GCA_964524585.1 uncultured Anaerolineaceae bacterium | reverse complement strand
TGATCGAGCAAGGCGGACACTACGCCATGCTGTATGACACCTATTTCCGGCACCAGTCGCTCGAGTATATCGAGTCTGGAGGTCCGACAGGCTCAGTGCCGGTCGGCCAGTAGCACCTCGACCAGCCGCCGTCTGCGCAGCAGAGCCCGCGCCGGCAACAAGCCCGCGACCGCGCCGATGATCGGCGTGCTCGCCCACGCGATCAGGCCCAGGATGAGTGCCGGACGAAGCGACTGCATCGCCTCGAACCAGTAGTCCATGTCCAGGATCCCCCAGCTCCCGCCGCCGTAGACGGTCGGGATCACGATCGTGACCCCAATTCCTCCCAGCACGCCCAAGCCACCGGCCAGCGCGGCGATGAGCGCCGCCTCGCCGACAACCACCGTCAGCATCTGGCCCCGGGTCGCGCCGACTGCCCGGTACAGGCCGAACTCGCGCCGGCGTTCCACAACCCCAACCGTCACTGTGTTCACCACCCCCAACGCTGCGGCGATCACCGCCAGGACGGCCATAGCATTCAGCACGGTTGGCACCTGTTCCAGAATATCGAGCTCGGCCCCGGCCATATTCTCCATCGTGGTCACCTCAATTCCGTCCGTGGATTCGGCCAGCTCAGCCAGGTCGCGGTCGAGCTGCAACCGGTCCACGCCGGGAAGCGGTTCCACAAACAGCGTAAACGGCCGCTCGCCGCCAAACTGGTCCCGATTGCTCGTGCCCACGATCGAGCTGGCGCCGAACACCGCACCGACCCCGGCCAATGTGCAACTTACCGGTCCGCTGGTGCCGGTCAACTCCACGGTCTCGCCAACCGCTGCATTCAGCCTGAGCGCAATCGGTGGCATCACCAAGGCGCCACAGCCGCCCTCCATGCTGGCAATCGCCTCCTGCCAGTTGCCCTGGTTGAAGGTGAACAGCCAATCGCCGCCAAGCCGGGCCTCGGATGGATCGATCACAAAGGTGAAGTACCCGTCGCCGAAATATGAGAGCTCGGGCACGACGGTGAACCTGAGTTCCAAGACTTTGGCACGGCCGCGGACGGCATCTCGCACCGCATCGACGTTTTCTGGCTCGAGCGTCAGGCGCTCCAGTGCCCCATAGGCAGCCATGCCGCCCAGCGGATCGAAGGCCTCCACGGACCAGGCATGCAGGCTTGCCGCTTGCTCGAGTTTCGGGCCCATCAACGCGCCACTCGTGAAGCGAGTGAAGCCCATGACCGAAACAACCAGCGCCAATGACATAGCCAGCGATGCCACGGTCAGCGACACCCGCCTCCGATCGCGCCGCAGGTTATCCGCCACCAGCAGTCCGCTCGCACCGATCCGGGCCTGCAGGGGTTGCCTCAGCAGGCGACCCAAGATGGCGGCCAGGTCCGGCGCCAGCAGCAGCGTCACGCCGAGCCAGGCCCCGGCAACCAGGACCGCAAGCCGGCCGTCCCAAGGCGGTCGAAGCCAGGCGGCCGGAGGCGCCAGCCGCAAATAGACCGTCAGCAATAGCAAACCTACCAGCCCACCGGCGACCGTGCGGCCGGAAGGACGCGCCGCGCCAACCGGGGGTGGTTGTCGGCGGCCGGCAAGCGGCGGCACGCGAGTCGCCGCCATCGCCGGTGCCAGCGCGGCGCCGATGCTGACCAGCAGTCCGAGGGCCGCTGCCAGCGCCATTGCCGCCAGCCTGGGTGGACCGAACTCAAAAACGAACATCCCTTCGGCGGTGACCGCCTTGAGGCCAGCGATCGCCAGTGCACCAAGCAACGGCCCGGCTGCCAACCCCAACGAGACACCCAGCAGCCCGGTCAGCAGGGATTCGAGTAGGGTCAGTTGCAGAAGCTGTCGCCTAGTCATTCCCGCGCTGCGCATGGTGGCGATCCGGATCCGGCGGCGGGCCACCGACATTGCAAAGGCGTTAAAGACCACGAAGCCGGAGGCCAGACTGATCGCGGCACCCATGACGGTCAAGTTGGACCCGAGCAGCTCGGTGAGCCCGCCCATCAGGGTTCGGACATCCGCTGAACCCTGCATGGCATTCAGCACCGCTCCGCTCACGACGTCAGCCGAAACGACGGTTGCGACTCCGAGTGCGACAGCCGCCGCGCTGAGCCCCCACAACAGCTTCGACCCGACGAATTCACGCCAGGCCAGTCGTGCCAGAAGCACGCCTAGAGCTCCAGTCTGGCCATGACGTCTGTGATTTGTTCCACCCGCTCCCCTTCGTCGAGCAGTGACAACTGGTAGACCAGTACACCGTCTTGCAGGAAGACCACCCGGTCGGCCTGGGAAGCTGCCATCGGGTCGTGGGTGACGATCACCACGGTTTGATTGCGCTGGTCGCAAGCGAGCCGCAGCAGCGCCAGCATCTCGATTCCGGAGCGCCGGTCTAGGTTGCCGGTCGGCTCATCGGCCAGGACCACCGCCGGCTCCGTGACCAGCGCACGCGCCAACGCAACCCGCTGTTGTTCACCGCCTGACAATTGATCCGGACGGTGATCGGCACGATCTTTGAGCCCTACCAGCTCGAGCAGAGCTTCGGCCCTGGAAGTCACTTGGTGTCGAGTTTGACCTTCGAGCAACAGCGGGAGGGCGACGTTCTCGGCAGCGGTTAGCGTCGGCAGCAAATTGAAGAACTGGAACACAAAGCCGATTTGGCGTCTTCGGAGCAGCGTCAGCCGCGTGTCATCCATCTTCGCCAGCGACCGGCCGGCCAGAACGACCTCCCCATCGCTGCACTCGTCCAGCCCGCCCAGAATGTGCATCAGGCTGGACTTTCCAGAACCCGATGGGCCCATGATGGCGACAAACTCGCCAGTTGCCACGACCAGATCGACGCCGCGCAACGCCTCGACCTGGTATTCGCCCATCGGATAGCGCTTTTGAACGCCTGAGGCTTCTAGGATGGCTGGCATCGATCCTCCGTCTCACCGTCGGTCTGTGGACGGTGGGTGCGTCTGGCAGTGTATTATCCTTTTCCGAGCCGATGCACAAGCGAATCCTGGCTTGCCTGCTCATGCTTGGTTTGTCCGCCTGTGGAACCGGCCGGACCTCCGATCAGGCCAGCGCGCCGCCGTCGGTGCTTCGCCTGGCGACGACCACCAGCACCTACGACTCGGGACTGTTGGATGCGATTCTGCCGGATTTCGAACTGGGCCACAACGCCCGGGTTGATGTGGTGGCGGTCGGGACCGGGCAGGCGATCACGCTGGGCGAGAACGGCGACGCGGACGTGATCCTGGTGCACTCCCGTGCTCGGGAAGAGGCGTTCGTCGCTGAAGGGTTCGGCACAGAACGATTCGACGTGATGTACAACGATTTCGTCGTTGTCGGGCCAGCGTCCGATCCGGCCGGGATTGCGGCCCAACCGACCGCGGCAGCGGCCCTGGCCGCCATTGCTGGGGCCGGGCTACCGTTTGCCTCGCGCGGCGATGACTCAGGGACCAACATCAAGGAGCTTGCAATCTGGCGATCGGCTGGGTTCGTCCCGTCGCCGGACGAGCCCTGGTATTCCTCGCTTGGCCAAGGGATGGGTGAGACGCTGCAGTTCGCCGACCAGCGCGGCGCCTATACGCTCACCGATCGCGGGACCTACCTCGCCCAGCGCGAGAATCTGCCCAACCTGGCGATCCTCTTCGGCGGCGGTTCGATCGATGTGAATCCCGACCCTCAGCTTTACAACCCCTACGGCGTGATCCCGGTCAATCCCCAGCAGCACCGCGAGATCAACGCAGAGCTAGCCGGCCAGTTCGTCCTGTGGTTGACCTCGCTTGAGACACAGCAGGCGATCGGCGCCTATGGGGCGGACCGCTTCGGCCAGCCGCTGTTCTTTCCGGACTCGCAGGCCTACCACCAGGCGAACCCGTAGCCCAGCATGCCAATCGGGTTTCAGCCCACCGCCCGCGATCTGCTCGAGATCATCCTGCTGACCGTGCGGGTGACCGGTGTGGCGCTGTTGGCCAGCGCGGCGCTCGGGATTCCCGCCGGCGCGGCCATGGCGCTGGCGCGATTTCCGGGCCGCCGACTGCTCACGACCATCGTGTACACCGGAATGGGCCTGCCCCCGGTGGTGGTCGGGCTGGTGGTCTACCTGTTGCTATCACGCAGCGGACCGTTCGGTGGTTTGAGCTGGCTGTTCACGCCGACCGCCATGACCCTGGCTCAAACCATCATCGCGCTGCCACTGGTTATCGGGCTCACGATGACCAGTTTGGAGGCGATTGATCCGCAGCTCCGGCTGCAAATCCGGGCGTTGGGCGCCGACCGAAGGCAGGTGGTCCTGGCCCTGCTGACCGAGGCGCGCGGCGGGGTGCTGGCGGCGGTGGTGGCCGGCTTCGGCGGCATTATCTCGGAGGTCGGGGCGGCCATGCTGGTTGGCGGGAACATCGAGGGGCAAACCCGGGTGCTAAGCACGGCGGTCGTGCTGCAAACCCGCATGGGTCAGTACCAGCCGGCACTCATGCTGGGCGGGCTGCTGCTGGTCTTGGCATTCAGCGTGAATGTGGTGCTGTTGCGGTTGTTACACCGCCCGCCATGGTGGCCCGGCCGGTGAGCGCGCCCTTATACGAACTGCACGAAGTCGTGGTGCGATACGGCGGCCGGACTGTGTTGTCAATCGATCACCTGGCTCTGATGGGAGACGAAACGACCGTCGTCGTTGGGCCGAACGGCGCTGGCAAATCGACTCTGTTGCGCCTGCTGAACTTCCTCGAGCCCCCCACCTCTGGAGCGCTGCGATTCCGAGGCGAGCCGCTCGACTACCCGGCGCCGCTCGCGTTACGCCGGCGCGTCACCACTGTGTTCCAACGGCCGGCGCTGCTCAACCGCAGTGTCTTGGACAACGTCTCCTACGGATGCCGGGTGCGGGGAAACCATTCTCGCACGGCCCTCGGCCAACTGATGGGCCGGCTCGATTTGACCGAGCTGGCCGACGCACCCGCGGCCGATCTGTCCGGCGGCGAGACACAGCGAGTGGCGATGGCCCGGGCGCTGGCGGTGGAGCCAGAGGTGCTGCTATTGGACGAACCGACCGCCAATCTCGATCCCTACAACTTGACCGTAGTCGAGCGCACAATCCAGCAGCTGCGCAGCGAAGCCGCCTGTGCCCTGGTGGTGGTTACGCACAACGTGTTCCAGGCGCAGCGGCTGGCGGACCGAGTAGTCATGCTGCACGGTGGACGGCTGATCGAGGTCGCTGAGGCCGGTGATTTCTTCGACCACCCCCGTGACCCTCGATCAGCCGCCTTTGTTCGAGGCGAGCTGGTCGCCTGAAAGCCGGATTGGAGAGTTACCCAGACGGCCGTTCGGCCAGCGTCACACTGAGCTGAACAGGCTTTCCGTCCCGCAGCACTCCAAGTGACACCTGCTGCCCCACCTGGGTTTCGGTCGAGATGTACGAGAGCAGATCTTCGAAGTCCAGGATCGGCTGTCCGTCGATGCTGACGATCACGTCACCGCCGGTACGAACGGTCTGCCCGGCGATCTGCGTTTGCTGATTGCTGGCCCGCAGCCTGGCTCGGGCAGCCGGACTGCCGGCAACTACATCGACCACCAGCGCGCCGCGCTGGCTGGGGTCGAGCCCCATCGCATCCCGCAGGTCTGGGGTGAGATCGGTTCCGGCGATCCCCAGGTAGGGATGGTTGAAGCTCCCGGAGGCGATCAGGACCGGAACGACCTGGGCCACCGTATCGGATGGAACGGCAAAGCCTACACCATTGAACTGCCCGGTCTGCGATTCAATTGCCGAGTTGACGCCCACCACCTGTCCCGACAGATTGAGCAGCGGTCCGCCCGAGTTGCCTGGGTTGATTGCGGCGTCAGTCTGGATCACATCTGGGATGGTAAACGCCTGTCCGCCGCTGGAAGCCGCCTGAGAGGCCAGCGTCCGTCCCAGGGCGCTGACGATTCCGGTGGTCATCGTCCCCTGCAGGCCGAATGGATTCCCGATGGCGATCACCTGTTGGCCAACTCGCAGGTTCTCGGACACGGCCAGCGGCAGCTGCTTCACGCCGATCGGCAACCGGTCGACCTGGACCACGGCCAGATCGCTGTCGGGGTCGGTTCCGATGACCTGCGCTTCCTGGGCGGTCCCGTCGGTGAAGAACACGGTCACCTGGTCCGCGCCATCTACCACGTGATCGTTGGTCACGATATGCCCCTGGGAGTCGAAGACGAAGCCGGATCCCTCGGCATACGAGTAACCCTGCTGTGGAACGCTCGGCATTTGAAACGGCAGCACGAATGGGAACTGAGGTTGCTGGACGGCCACCAGCTTGCGCACCTGTATGTTGACCACCGACGGGTTGGCCTGGTCATACAAATCGGCCAGCAACTGATCCATGTCACTGCTGACCGTGATCTGCTGCGCCTGTGAAGCTGGCACTGGCTGGCCGACCTGGCCTGGATTGGAACTGAAGCGGTCGAGTACGTTGATCGCCCCGTCTGCCACCCGCTCCAGCCAATTGGGTGAAATCACCCCCTGCCCGGGGATCACCGCGCAGGCCGAAATGCCGACGGCCAGTACGACAGAAACGATCGCAACTCTATTCATCCTGCTCACTTTGGCACCTCCGCTTGTTTCGCCGAGCCGGCCATGATCCAATCAGCACTGGCCTCTTCGGCCCGGCGCCCGGCGATTTTTGGGTTTCGCCGGTGGAACTCTGGGATTTCGCCAGCGAGCATATTCCGGCATGCTGAGAATCGGGTTAGATACCCGATGAGAAATCGCTTAAGAAAACTGGTGGAGCGCAGGCTGCCATGCGCCAAGTCCGGCGGGCCGCCGCTTATAATGGACTTTCCCACACTGGGCATCACGAGACCATGGCCAGCCTAACCGGCCGCATGTTCGGCCATTACCACATCCTAGAGCGGATCGGACGCGGCGGTATGGCGACCGTATACCGAGCGCTGGATCGCAAGACCGATCGCGAGCTGGCGATCAAATTCATCTCGCCGGCACTCGCCGAGACCGAGGAATTCCTGCGGCGCTTTCGGCGGGAGGTCAAGGTGGTGGCTCGCATGAGCCATCCGCATATCCTGCC
The DNA here is from genome assembly GCA_964524585.1 of uncultured Anaerolineaceae bacterium. Classification (GTDB taxonomy): domain Bacteria; phylum Chloroflexota; class Anaerolineae; order Anaerolineales; family E44-bin32; genus JADFRG01. The sequence goes on along the minus strand of CAZGCX010000072.1, from coordinate 4,205 downwards.
GGTCTTGGATTACGGGGAACAAGACGGCTATGCCTATCTGGTGATGCCGCTGCTGGAGCTGGGAAGTTTGAGGAACCGATTGCAGAGCGGTTCAGTTTCGCTGCAGGAGGGTGGACGGGTGCTGGATCAGGTGGCCCAAGCACTGGAGTATGCCCACCGCCTCGGCATCGTTCACCGGGACGTCAAACCATCCAATATCCTGCTCGATCCCGACGGCAACGCGCTGCTGGCCGACTTCGGGTTGGCCCGCCCGGTCGGAGCCTCACATAGTCTGACGGGTTCTGCGGTCGTCGGCACGCCGGCTTACATGGCACCGGAGCAGATCCAGGGCGGGCCGGTCGATGGTCGGTGTGACCAGTATGCCCTGGGAGTGCTCCTTTTTCAGCTGGCAACCGGCTCGCTCCCATTCGAGGCCGACACGCCCATGGGCTACCTGCTCAAGCATGTCAACGAGCAGTTCCCATCCGCACAGCGGCGCAATGCCAAGGTTCCCGAAACGATCGATCGGGTGATCCGGCGCGCCACTGCCAAAGACCCCGACCAACGCTTCGAGACCGTCGCGGCGATGAACCAGGCGCTGCAGGCCTCGCTGGCGCACGTCGTGGACCCGATCACCAATCGTGCGCCCACAATCCAGGTTCCGACCGGCGCCGTCGGCCAGACCTCCGGCCTCCGCCGCCGACGGGGCCTGCGGATCGCAGCAGCCATCGGCGGCGGACTGGTGCTGGTGCTCGCCTTGCCGGTCCTCGCCAGCGGCCTGGTCGGCTTGCTCGAGCGAGCCTCGAACGGCGCTGAGGGCAGCGCCGAGGTCTCCGGTGCGATCCAATTGACTTCGCTGGCTGGGACGATCGCCGCCATGTCGACCGAATTGGCGGGCCAATCCGGCACGCCGCTGTCGGACGATCAGCTTGCAACGGCGATCATGAGGACCCTGATCCCGGGCGGGCAATCCGACGCGGCTTCGCTGGCCGAGTCGACCGGACTGGAGGGAAGCCAGACTGCCACCATCGAAGGCGCGGCCGGATCGACTCCCACTCCACCCGCTGGGACCGCCAGCTCGTCAGCGGGGGCTACCGCGCCGGTCGCTCCCAGCCCCAGCGCCACCTCCAACCCCGCCTCCAGCCCGACCACCGCGACTACGGCGGCTCCCCCCAGCGCCTCGCCAACTGGCAGCTGGACCCCGGCGCCTGCCACACTTTCGCCGACGCCCACCAGCACCGCAACCATTACACCGGCCCCTACCCAGACCGGCGCCCCGACGACCGCACCCTCGGCGACTCAAGACTTCTGCCCGCAGCTATCATTGGGCGGCTTCGGCTCCGACGGCGATCAGGTTTGGTGGAGGTTGACCAACGGCAGCTCGATCGCGGTGACGATTACCCGTATCCAATTGAGCTGGCCGGCCGCCCACGGGGCTCTCGATCGCATTCGGTTCGACGGCTCCTCGATCTGGCACGGCACCGACTCGGCGCCTCCGAGCGACATCAGTTCGGGCTGGACTGGGAACCGCACTCTCGCGGGTAGCGGAAGTGCCAAAGACTTGCAGTTTGAGTTCACCGCAGCGGCAGGCGGCGGCTACGGCGTGGATGTCACCCTGAATGGAAGCTGCACCCGCTCGGCAGGCAGCTAGCGCTCGTGGTATCGGGCGAGCGGCTCTTGCGGTCGCCCGCCGGCGGGGCTCAGGCCTGGGCCGCTGCCGCCGCCTTCAGCGTGTCTCGCAACTCCGTTACGGCTTCTCGCTTGGCATAGGCGGTGAGGATGTCGGCCGGGCGCAGGATCGTGCTCCCATGCGGGATCAGGATACTTCCGTCGCGACTGACTGAAACCAGCACACACTCCGATGGAAACGCCGGTGCCAGCTCGCCGATCGACTTGCCAGCTGCCGGGTCACCCTCCTGCAGCTCGATCTCGACAAACTCCAGTCCGCCCGGCTCCCGCATCTCGGCCCGCTTGACGCGGTGTGATAGCTCTGAGCGTCGGGACATGGCCACGTGATAGGCGCGGATCACGTTCTGGCGGCCGATCAACCCGATCAGCCGACTGGGGTCGGCCCGCGACACCACCGGTAAGCGGCTCAGTCCACGCGGACCCATCTTAAGCAGCACATCGCCAATGGATTCGTCGGGGTAGGCCAAAACCAACTTCGAATACGGGGTTCCGATCGAGCTGACCGGTTCACTGCGCGGCACATCTTGTTCCACCGCCCGCTCCAGATCGCCGGCAGTGACGATCCCCCATAACCTGCCGCTGCCATCCAACACCGGAAAGCCCCGGTGTCCGCGCTGGTTCAGCACTTCCGAGAGCCCAACCACGGTCAGTGTGTGATCGACGGTGATCACGTCCTGGGTCATCACGTCTTCGACTCGCACGCTGCTCAACACGTCGACGTCGCGGCCAGCCCGCAAACGGACACCTCGCCGGGTGAGCTTCAAGGTATAGATCGATTCGCCGGACAGCCAGCGCTGCGCCAGCAGAGTCGCGACAACAATTGTCAGCATGAGTGGCAGGATGATCTGGTAGTCACCGGTGAGCTCGAACAGAATAATCACCGCGGTGATCGGCGCATGGGCTGCGGCGGCGAATACTGCTCCCATTCCGACCAGCGCGTAGGCCCCCGGCGGTGCGGTATCGAACGGCGCAGCAGAGTTAATGACCACTCCGAAGGCTGATCCGAGCATGGCGCCCATGAACAACGATGGCGCGAATACGCCGCCTGACCCGCCCGAACCCAGCGTGAGCACCGTAGCAAGCAGTTTGAGCAGCAGCAGCGCGCCGACCACTTCGAGTACGACATTGTTGTTTTGTAGCGTACTCTCAATGACGTCGTAACCGACATTGAAGACCTGCGGCAGCCGGGTCCATTCGATCCCGGTGATGCGCGGATAGACCAGCGCCATCACCCCCAGCAACAGTCCGCCGATCGCAGGCTGCAACCACTCCGGAACCGTCGTCCATTTGGCGAACCGGTCCTCGGCCCAGTACAGGGCCTTGACGAACAACACCCCGACCACCGCCGCCAGCAGGCCAAGAATCGGGTAGAGCGCAAATTCCCAGACGCTGTGGATGTGGTATTCAAATGGAACCGGGAACGCTGGCGTAGCGCCGAACACTGCCTGCCCGATCACGCTGGCCGTGACCGATGAGATCACGACCGTGCTGAAAGAGGCAACGCTGAACTCGCCGACGATGATCTCCAGGGCAAAGATCACTCCGGCGATCGGCGCATTGAAGGTGGCGGCGATTCCACCGGCCGCGCCACAGGCCACCAGGTTGCGCACTCGGTCGTCCGCCAGCTGGAAGAACTGCCCAACCGTCGATCCCAGCGCTGCGCCAATCTGCACGATTGGCCCTTCCCGGCCGACCGAACCGCCAGTGCCAATGCTCAAGGAGGAGGCCAGCGCCTTGATCACCGCCACGATCGGGCGGATCCGTCCACCGCGCAGCGCAACCGCCTCCATCACTTCTGGCACCCCGTGTCCCTTGGCCTCGCGAGCGTAGCGGTAGACCAGGACGCCGACCAGCAGCCCGCCGATCGGCGGGACGATCAACACGACCAACTTGCCGAGCGAGGGCAGCACAGACGGAACCCAGTCGAAGCCGACCCGATCCACCCACGCGATTAGATAGCGGAACAGCACTGCTCCGAGGCCTGCCCCAAGGCCGACCAGCAGCGAGGTGAATACCAGGACGAAATCTTCCGATGCGAGCAGTCGCTGGAAGATGCGCTGAAGTGGGTTTTTGGGTTGGGCTGTGGGTTCCGGTCGCAGGCCGGCGCTCACGAGCTGTGTTCTGGGTTGCGATCGTTAGAGAGGCAGCGCAATGGGTCCTCGATCAGTTCAGGGCCGTATCTATATGCCCGTTGACCGAATACGTCAAGCGTTGAGGGCGAGCAGGCCCTCGATCAGCGGATGCCGGTGTCGATGTCGATATCGAGCGTCGTGGTTTCTCCCGCAACGATGGTCACCGACTTGGGGAAGCCCACCTCGTCGCTGGTGGCGAAGCACCCCGGCCCGCTGTCGGAGTCGGTCACCCCATCAACCAGCCCGGTCCAGCCGTCCATGACGTCGCCGCTGCACACGAACGGCCGGTTCAGCGCCACGTTCTCCTGCGCCGCCGCCGTCCCCGCGGCGATCAGCAGCGCCAGCGCCAGGAGCCCCCGGCCCGCCTCAACTGTGCTGCGCACGGTCAGGATCCCTCCTGCCTGG
>CAZGCX010000071.1:0-11315 GCA_964524585.1 uncultured Anaerolineaceae bacterium | reverse complement strand
CGACCTGCCCGGCTTGTGCCGCACCGCCGATATCCTGGTGGCCGCCGTCGGGCGGCCGGAGATGATCCGCGGCGACTGGGTGAAGCCCGGCGCCACCGTCATCGACGTCGGCATCAACCGGATCGACGCGGGCGGCGGCAAGACCCGTCTGGTCGGCGACGTCGCCTTCGAGGAGGCGGCCCGGATGGCCGGCGCGATCACGCCGGTGCCCGGCGGGGTGGGCCCGATGACGATCGCCGGGTTACTGCAAAACACGATGCGGGCCGCCGAGCAGTCTTTCGCGACCAGTTGATGGTTAGCGGCTGGACGATCCAGCCGACAAGTAACCGGCGCCCGAGCGACCTGGCGCCACAGGAGCTACGCGGGAGAGCCCTCTACTCATGCGGCTCGATCACCACGTCCTTCCAGAAGTCCCAACGCATAGTTGACACCGGATACTCCACGACCCACGGCTTGAGTAAGAGGTGGCCCCGGTGGTAGAGCAGCGGAAGCACCGGCACCTGGTCGGCGAGGATCCGCTGCGCGGCCTCGAACAGCTGCAGGCGCGTTGCATGGTCCTGCGAATGCCGGGCCTGATCCACCAGCTCGAAATATCGCTCGTCGTGCCAGCCGCTTGAACTGTACGTGACCAAAGCCAGGCGAAGGAAACTGTCCGCGTCGGGGTAGTCAGCCCCCCAACCCATCAGCCAGAGGTTGGGCAGCTGGTCCTGCATTCGCCGCAGGTAGCTGCCCCATTCCATCTGCTTCCAACCGACCTCGGTGCCCAGCTGCTGCCGCCACTGCACGGAAAGGTCAGCGGACAGCGCTTCGAGCGACCAGGCCTGCGAGCACAGACACTCGATCTCTGGCAGATTGCCCGGTTCGCCGTATCCGGCCTCGCTGAGCAGCCTGCGGGCAGCATCGGGGTCGAATGAGGGGGTGATCCCGGGCGTATGGCCCGGAAGCCCGGGTGGGACCATGTTGCCGGTGGCCGGCGCGTAAAAGCCACGCATCGTGATCTCAGCCAGGGTTTCCCGGTTGGTTGCATGGGCGAAAGCTTGGCGCACCCGGACATCGTCGAACGGTGGGCGGCTGACGTCGAAGCCCAGGTACATCATGCCCAGCACCGGCGAAGTGAGCAGCTGGTCTGCATGCACTTGCCGGGAGCGCTCCTGTTCGTCCGGCGTGAGATCGTTGAAGAACTGGGCATCGAGCTGGTCAGCTTCGTAGAGCTCGTAAGCCTGACTGTTGCCGGGCAAGGTCAGGTGCACTTCGACCTGGTCGACGTTGCCATCGAACCGACCGTGATAGTCCGGATTCCGCTCAAGCAGGATGATACGCAGGTCCCTGGCCGCCAGCTTGTACGGGCCGTTGGTCACGATCTTGTCCGGGTCGGTCCAGCTTGATCCGTGGGCTTCGATGGCGGCTCGGGGAACTGGCAGGAAATCCGACACCTGAAGCTGTTGCAAGAAATAGCTGGTCGGTTGTTCGAGTTCGACCACCAGGGTGTGATCGTCTTCCGCCTCGACCCCGACTGTGTCCGCCTGAGCTTCGCCGCGGTTGAAATCGCGGGCGCCACGGATGTCGTACAAGTACTTGGCGCCGATCGAGTTGGTCGCCGGATCGAGCACGCGCTTCCAGGCGTACTCAAAATCTCCAGCCGTGACCGGTTGGCCATCACTCCATTTGACATCATTCCTCAAGTGGAAGCGATAGGTGCGCCCTTCGTCCAGAACGTCCCATGAGCGGGCAACGTTTGGAACGACGCTCAGATCGGGAGCCAACTCGATCAATCCGCTGAACAGTTGGTCGGTGAATGTACCGGAAGTTGTATCGTCCACATAGCTGGGGTCTAACGTTGGGGGCGGGAGGGACGCCACCCGCAGCGGGTGCGGTGCCACCGGCAGACCTTCTCGCCGGGCCTTTCCGGCCTGCTGCCAATGCGCGAAGCCCTGCTCGTAGGCCAGGCGGGACTGCTCGAACTCGAAAGCGTTGTGGTACGCGATGCCGAGCTTCATGTAGGTACGGGCGGCGCGGGCATGATCTTCGGTCTCCTTGGCGTAATCCAGCGCTTGCAAGTAACTGCTAATGGCCTCTTGGTGGGCGTACAGTGATCGGGCCTGGTCGCCGGCCTGCAGCAGGTAGTCGACTCCCTTGTCGGTTTGCCCGGCCTCCAGCAGGTGCATGCCGAGCGCGGCGTAGTTGTCCGGATCGCGCTGCTCGAGCGCAGCCGCGGCGTGGCTGTGCAGCCGGCGGCGCTGCAGGATCCGCAGCCCGTCGACCAAAGTGGAGGGAATCAGAGCGTGCGAGAACCAGAACAGCAGCCGGCCGTCACCGCCGCGCTCTTCGATCAACTGGGCACGCTCCGCTTCCTCCAGCGCCACGATGACCGGCTCTTCCTTGCTCTCGAGCGCCGCCAGCAACGTCTCAAACTCGAACTCGCGACCGAGCACCGCTGCCTGATTAAGCACCTCTTGGGTCTCGGGTGTGAGTTTCCCCACCCGTGATTGGATCGCCACTTTGACGCTCTGCGGGATGCCGAGTTCACTGATGTCCGGACGGTGCCAGCTCCCGTTTTCGAAGTACAGTTTGCCGCTCTCGACCAGCGCCTTGCAGACCTCTTCGATGAAGAATGGGTTGCCGTCGGTTTCGCGGTAAATGCCTTCCAGGAAGTCTTGTGTGATCTCTTCCTGAAAGAACGACGCCAGCAGCTGCTCGGTTTCCGGCAAGCTGAGCCGGTTCAGCTTTACCCGGGTCGTGCGGAGTTCCTTGCTGAGATCGAGCAGGACTTCATGCAGCGGGCGGGCCTCATCCAGTTCGACCTCGCGGTAGGTGGCCAGTAGCAGGATTGGCTGGCTCCCGAGCTGCCGCGCCACGTGCCGGAATAGACTTAATGAGCCGCTGTCCGCCCAGTGAGCATCATCCAGGTACACCAATAGCGGTGAGTGGTGGCTCATTGAGGCCAGAAAGACGAAGAAGCTTTCGAACAGTCGGTACTGCTCGGATTGAGGATCTTCCGGGGGGTTGGGCTGCACCTCGGGGTACTGCGAGCGGAACTCAGGTGCCAGCGATAGCAGGTCCGCAACGACCGGCTCCGGAAGGTTGAATCCGTTCTGCAAAGCCTTGGGCAGCACCTCGCGCAGGATGTGCTTGAAGGGAGAGTACGGCGGGCCGCCCTCGGCATAGCTGGACGAGCCGAGCACTTCGGCTCCCATCACCTCCGACTGTGTGATGATCTCGCGCAGCAGACGTGACTTGCCGACCCCCGGCTCGCCACTGATCAACAGGATTTGACTGTTGCCGTTGACGGCCGAGTACCAGAGCTCGCGAGCCTTCTCGAACTCAGCCTGCCGGCCGATCATCCGCCCGCGGACAATCCGATCGAGGGTGGAGAGCTGCTCATCCGCTGCGGCCTCGGGGTCCAGGAGCTTGGGATCCGCCAGTATCCGGATCACCTGGCCGGCATCGGCCGGCCGATCCTCCGGATTCTTTTCCATCAACTGCACGATCAGCCGGTTCAGCCCCGCAGGAACCGTCGGGTCCTTGGCGCGCGGCGGGACTACCGGCGCGTGCAGATGCTGAGAGATCACGGCGACCGGGTCGCCGTGCTGAAAAGGAAGCTCGCCGGTCGTCAATTCGTACAACATGACGCCCAGCGCATACAGATCGGCGCGGCCGTCGTATTCCTTGCCGACCGCCAGCTCAGGGGCCATGTAGAAGACGGTGCCTTCGATCTGACCCTCTTGGGTCAGGCGGGAGGCCATCGAGCGGGCGATACCGAAATCCATCAGCTTGGCGTTGCCATCGGCGTCGATCAGCACGTTCTCCGGTTTGAGGTCGCGGTGGATGATGCCCCGCTGATGAGCGTGCTCTAGCGCGGCACAGACCTGGGTCGCGACCTCCACCAGCTGCTTGAGGTCATGTAGCGGGTGCTGGTGCAGGCTGGCACCGTCCACCAGCTCCATCACGATGAACGGCGACTTGTCCACTTCGCCGGCGTCGTAGACCGTGACAATGTTGGGGTGGTTGAGCTGCGCGATCGACTTGGCTTCCTGCAGCAGGCGGGCCCGGCCTTCGGTCTCGAGCTGATAGCCGGTGACCAGCTTCACGGCCACTTCACGCTCGAGGGTGGTGTCGAAGGCGCGGTGAACGGTGCCCATGCCGCCACGGCCGAGCTCCTCATCTAGCCGATATCGTTCGTCGATCAGGGTCTGTTCCAAGCTGGTTCGATCGCCACGGGCAGGATCGTCTGGCCTGACGAGCACAGTATAAGCCGCAATCGCTGGACCATATGACATTGCTCCCGTCCGGTCACGTTGTCTGACAATTGACCGGCACAAAGGGCGATGCTAGACTGATCATACTTCAGCGCTGGGGCGCTGAATCCCAACAACCAACTTGAATCAGTCGACAACCTCCATCGCGCTGGTCGATGTTGCCATGGGCCGGACGCCGGCGGATTTGGTCATCCGGGGCGGCCGCTGGGTGTGCGTACAGACCGCCGAAATCCTCGATTCGATTGAGATTGCCATCTCGGGCGAGCGAATCGCATACGTCGGGCCGGACGCGGGTCACTGCATCGGTGAAGGGACACGGCTGATCGAAGCCGATGGCCGGTTCCTGGTGCCCGGTCTGCTCGACGGGCACATGCACGTCGAGTCCGGCATGGTTACCATCACCGAGTTCGTGCGGGCGGTGCTGCCACACGGAACCACCGGGATGTTCGTCGATCCACACGAGATCGCCAACGTCTTTGGCTTGGACGGGGTGCGCATGATGGTGGACGAAGCCGCCTTGCAGCCGATCCACGTCTGGGTGCAGGTACCGTCTTGCGTGCCATCCGCTCCGGGATTGGAGACCGCCGGCGCCACAATAGGGCCGGAGGAGGTGCGCGAGGCGCTGAGCTGGCCCGGGGTGATTGGGCTCGGAGAAATGATGAATTTCCCGGGGGTCATCGCGGGTGACGAGCGGCTGCATGCCGAGATGCAGGCCACCCGAGAAGCGCACAAAGTGATCGGAGGGCACTACGCCTCGCCGGACCTGGGATTGAATTTCCATGCCTACGCTGCTGGCGGGGCCGAAGACGACCACGAGGGGACGCGACTGGAAGATGCGGTTGCCCGGGCCCGGCAGGGGATGGCGGTCATGATGCGGCTGGGATCGGCCTGGTACGACGTGGAGGCCCAGCTTCCGGCGCTGAATGAAATGGGCTTGGACCCGCGCCACTTCTTGCTGGTCACCGACGACAGCCACTCTGGAACGCTGGTGCACGAGGGGCACATGGACCGGGTCGTGCGCCACGCCATTCAGCATGGACTGGATCCGATGCGGGCGATTCAGATGGCGACGCTGAACACCGCCGAGCACTTCGGTGTGGCCACAGAAGTCGGCCAAATTGCGCCCGGCCGCTTCGCCGATCTGCTGCTGGTCAGCGATCTGGAAAAGCTCACCATTGATCTGGTGATCGCCAAGGGTCGGGTGGCATCCGAATCAGGTTCGATATTGGTGGAGAAGCCTCGCTTTGAATATCCGGAACGGGTGCGCAATTCAGTACACCTCCGGCGGCCGCTTGAAGCATCGGATTTTGAGCTGCCGGTCGCGGTCGGTGGCCCAGCAGCACTCAACGTGATTGGGGTCATCGAGAACCAGGCCCCGACCCGTCACCTGCGCATGCAGGTCGAGCCCCAAGATGGACGATACCAGGTCGATCTGGAGCGCGACCTGGCCAAGCTGGCTTTGATCGAGCGCCACCGCGGAACCGGAGAGATACAGCGGGGTTTCGTGCACGGTTTCGGATTCAATCAGCCCTGCGCCGTGGCCTCGACCGTGGCACACGACTCCCATCACCTGCTGGTGGTCGGTACGGACGAGTCGAGCATGGCGGTGGCGGCCAACCGATTGGCGGAGCTCGGTGGGGGGCAGATCGTGGTGCGCGATTCACAGGTAATTGGGCTGGTCGAGCTGCCGATCGCTGGGTTGATGTCCGACGAACCGGCGCAGGTGGTTGCGGGGAAGGCCGAAGGACTGCTGGCAGCCTTTCGTCAGTGCGGCTGCGAGTTGAACAACGCCAACATGCAGCTCAGCTTGCTGGCGTTGGTGGTGATCCCGCAACTGCGCATTTCGGACCTGGGGCTGGTCGACGTGAATCAATTCAAAGTGATCACGCTGACGGAGCCCGCGGGGTGAGCGGCATCGGGTGCGCGTCGATCGATCTGCCTGGCCGCGGCACTGACGGCGGAGGTGGGCAGTGAGCAAGGACAGCGCCCCCTATCAGCGTACCGCCGCCGCCCTGGCTGAGCTGCTCGATCGAAGCGAGCCCGGCAGCTTCCTGCCCTCCGAGCCGGCCCTGGCGCAGCAGTTTGGTGTCTCGCGAGCCACGCTGCGCGAGGCCATGCGGACATTCGAAGACCGCGGTTGGATCGAGCGCCGACAGGGAGTGGGCACCTACGTGCGGCCGCGGGTGATCGAGGCCGGACTGGAAGAACTGGTGAGCATCGACCAGCTGGCAGAACGGATTGGCCTGCGGGTCGAGATGGGGGAATTGGAGATCGGCCGAAGCGACGAATCCTGGGAGATCGGCCGTGTGATCTTGGCGGAAGGCAGACCGGTAGCCTACCTGGTCGATGTGGTGGCTCCAGACTTGATTTCCGAGCGTGAGTTCCGCCGGGAATTCAAGGGTTCGGTGCTGGACCTGTTGCTGGCTCGCGGCGAGCCGGCGTTGGATTTTTCCCGGACCGAAATCAGCGCGGTGGCGGCCAGACCCGAGATCGCTCGCCGGCTGGGAATTGATTCGGGTGAGGTGCTGCTGTACCTGGAAGGGCGATTGTATGATCGCCAAGCAGAAATCGTGGATCGATCGAAAAGCTACTTCGTGCCGGGCACCTTCCGCTTCCACGTGCTCCGGCGGGTGGGGCCGAGGGGCGCCTGAGTCCAGAGCTCAGCCTGCCAGGCTGAGACCAAGGAGGAGAGCAACCGATGCGCAGTTTTGCAGGCCGAGACATTCTTTCACTGAAGGGTTTTGAGCGGGCCGAGTACTTCCGGGTGTTCGAAACCGCCGATCGGCTGGCGCAGTTCGCCCGCGATCGGCGCGGCACCGACCTGCTGGCCGGGAAGATCCTGGTCACCGCCTTCTATCAGCCAAGCACCCGCACTCGTCTGGCGCACGAGGCGGCCATGCTGCGGCTGGGTGGCAAGGTGACCGGTTTTGCGGATGCCAAGATGACGCGCGCCGGTGACTTCTACCAGGAGTCGATCAAAGACACGCTGCATATGCTGGAGTACTACGGAGACGTGATCGTGATGCGCCACTTCCAGCAGGGTGCGCCGGCTGAGGCCGCCAAGTGGGCCAGCGTGCCGGTGATCAACGCTGGCGACGGCTGGGGAGAACATCCCACCCAGGTGCTGACCGACATGTACACCATCCTGAAAGAGAAGGGCCGGCTGGATGGCCTGCACTTCGTGCTGGTCGGCGACATGCGGATGCGTACCATGCACTCGATGAGCTATGCCATGAGCCAGTTCGACATCAAGGCCAGCTACATCGCACCGGAAGAGATGTCGCTGACCGAGGAATTCAAAGCGGAGATCGGTGCCTCGAATCTGAACTTCCAAGAGATCGAGCACATCGACCAGGTCATCGACCAGGCGGACGTAATCTACATGGAGCCGGTGGTGCAGCCGGATTACACCAAGTCACGCGACGAACGCTCCGGCGAAGTCGGCATGACGCCCGCCAATTTCCAGGTCACCAAGCAATTGATGAAAAAAGCCAAGGGAGATTGCATTGTGCTGCACTCATTGCCCCGTATGGATGAACTGCTCCCCGAGGTAGACGACACCCGGCACGCCCGCTACTGGGAAGAGGCGTTCAACGGAGTGGTGATGCGCATGGCACTGCTCAGCCTGGTGCTGGGGGCGATGGAGTAGCCCATGCAGACCGACCTGCGCGGCAGAGACCTGATCGGTGACCTCGACTTCTCCAAAGAGGAGGTCGAGACGGTGCTGGAGGTGGCCAACGACCTGAAGCGCAAGCGCGCCCTAGGCGAGCCGCATCCTTACCTGCGCGACAAGACCCTGGCGATGCTGTTCTTCTTCAGCAGCACCCGCACCCGGGGTTCGTTTGAGTCCGGCATGGCCCAGCTCGGCGGCCACGCGGCGTTCATCGAGTCGAAAACCACCCAGATCGCCCACGGGGATACCGAACGTGAGATCGGTGAGATCTTTGGGCGTTACTACGACGGCATCGCCATCCGTCACGTGGATTGGGGAGTAGGCAATCGCTACTTGAACTTCGTGGCCCAGGCCTCCCGGGTGCCGGTGCTCAACATGCAGTGCGAGATCTATCATCCGTTTCAGATCCTGGCCGACCTGATGACCATCCAGGAGAAGCTCGGTCCGGATCTGCGCGGCAGGAAGCTGGTGGTCTCGTGGGCCTATGCCGCCTCGTATCTGAAGCCAATCTCAGTTCCGCAATCCTTGATCCTGCAAATGCCGCGCTTCGGAATGGACGTGACGCTCTCGCACCCTCCGGAGTTCGCGCTGATGCCGGAAATCATGGAGCAGGCCCGCCAGCAGGCTGATGCGCATGGCACCAAGTTTGAGATGGTGCACGACATGCGGCAGGGCTTCACGGACGCCGACGTGGTGTATGCCAAGTCCTGGGGTCCGCTGCTCACCACCCGCGATCCAGACCAGGGCAAGCAGATTCAAGACAAGTACACCGACTGGATCACCGACGACGAGAAGCTGGGGCTGGCCAAGCCGACCGCGATCTACATGCACCCGCTCCCGGCCGATCGGAACGTCGAAGTCACCGACCAGGTGATTGATGGTCCGCAAAGCGTGGTGTTTGACGAGGCGGAGAATCGCCTTCACGTGCAAAAGGCCGTGATGGCGCTGACCATGCGGTGAAGGGCGGGCGGCCATCTTCGTCTTCTAGAAGACGCGAGGGCCTGAGAAGTCGTTGACAGAGGGCAGCCATCTTCGCCCTCTGGAAACCATCAGGGTTAGAAGAGTCGTGAACAGCCAATGGACTGGAGGAGCGTGAATTGACCGATCGAAAAGTGGCGGTGGTCGCGGTGGGCGGCAACTCGCTGATCAAAGACAAGGCCCACCAGACCATCCCGGATCAGTACACCGCCGCCGGCGAATCCATGGCGCATATCGCCGGCATGATCGAGGCCGGTTGGGAGGTGATCGTTACCCACGGCAACGGACCACAGGTGGGCTTCATCCTGCGACGCTCCGAGATCGCCAAAGATGAGCTGCACGAGGTCCCACTCGACTACTGTGGGGCAGATACCCAGGGTGCCATCGGCTATATGTTCCAACAGGCGCTGTACAACGAATTCCACAGGCGCGGCATGGACAAGCAAGCCGCCACGGTGGTCACCCAGGTGGTGGTCGACCGCCAGGATCCGGCCTTCCAGAAACCCAGCAAGCCGATCGGTTCCTTCCTGGGTGAAGCCGAGGCCAAGCACCGAGCCAACTCGGAGGGCTGGGCGGTGGTAGAAGACGCCGGTCGCGGCTGGAGGCGGGTGGTTCCCTCACCGCTGCCGGTGCGCATCGTTCAGCGCGACGCGATCGATACCCTGATCCACGGCGGATTCGTGGTGATTGCGGTCGGCGGCGGCGGGATCCCGGTGGTGGAGGATGAGCATGGCCATTTGACCGGGGTGGAAGCGGTGATCGACAAGGATTTCGCTTCGGCGCTGCTGGCTTCGGCCCTGCAAGCCGACCTGTTCTTGATCTCAACGGCAGTGCCGCAGATCGCGCTAAACTACAACCAGCCAGACCAGACCTGGCTGGATCGAATGACGGTGGCGGAGGCCAAGCAGTACATCTCGGCCGGCCACTTTGCCAAGGGCAGCATGCTGCCCAAAGTCCAGGCCGCCATCAACTACCTCGAAGCCGGAGGTAGCGAAGCGCTGGTGACCAACCCTGAAAACATTGAACGGGCTCTCGCCGGAGCGACCGGCACCCGCATCGTTCCTTGAGCGGGACCCGACCCGGCGGCGGTTTTCAGAATGAGAGGGGAGGTGGAACCGCTCAATCGGTCCTCAATCCAAGTCCTGTAGTCGATCTCAAGACCCGAGTGTCTAGGAGGAGTGCGTAATGTCAATACCAAGAGTGTGGCGGAGCGTTGGGCTGGTGCTATTTGTGGCCCTGTTCGTTGCCGCCTGTGCTCAAGCCGAGCAGCCAGAAGTCGTTGGTGGGTTTGAAATCCCGGCGGTTGAAGACGGCATGTTCAACGTGGGCATGGTTCTGATTGGCCCGCATGACGACGGTGGCTGGTCGCAAGCCCACTTCGAAGGCCTGGAGTACATCGAACAAAACGTGGACAACGTTCACGTCGCTTATATCGAGAACGTTCCGGAAGGCGCTGACTCGGAGCAGATCTTCCGCAGTCTGTCCCGCAAGGGATTCGACCTGATCTTCGGCACCTCGTTTGGGTACATGGACCCGATGGAGACGGTGGCTGCCGAGTTTCCGGACACGATGTACATCCACATCAGCGGTTACAAGACCAATGAGACCAATTTCGGCAATCTGTTCGGCGCCATGGAAGATATGAAGTACCTGGCGGGCATGTTGGCCGGGGCGCGAGCCCAGATGGACGGCAACCCGAAGCTGGGCTACATGGCCACCTTCCCGATTCCGGAAGAGCTTCGGCTAGGCAATGCGATCGCGCTCGGAATGCGCGAGGCCTGCCCGGAGTGCAGCATGGACGTGCGCTGGATCAACACCTGGCATGACCCGATCATCGAGAAGGACGCTTCTGCCTCCCTGTTCGACGCCGGCGCCCAGGTGGTGTTCACCGGCGCCGACACCCCGGCGGTGGCCGATGTTGCCCAAGAAAAGGGTAAGTGGGGCATCACCTACGACTGGTTCGGCTCCTGTAAGGTGGACGCCTGCTTGACCACCCCCTACTGGAACTGGGGACCGGTGTACGCCGACATCACCAATCAGGTGATCGCCGGAACCTACGACACCTGGTTCAACTACTTCGAGGCGGATAGCGGCGGGCTCGGTTTGTACGGCTTCATGGATGGCCAGGAGCTGACTCCTGGTCTGGCTGGACTGCCGGACGACGTGATCAGCCAGGTCCGCACCTTGCTGGGTCAGATGCTAGCGGGCCAGTTCACCCGCTTCGATGTGTTCTCCGGCCCGATCGCGGACAATCAGGGCAATACGATCGTCCCGGCCGGCGAGCAGTTCCAATACGCCGACATCGATCAGTTTCCGCCGGGAGCACCCGGCCTGGAGTGCCAGTACTGCATGTACTGGTGGGCCGACGGAATCACGGCTGAACTACCGGATCTCGGCGGCTAGCGCAT
>CAZGCX010000070.1:0-11500 GCA_964524585.1 uncultured Anaerolineaceae bacterium | reverse complement strand
AGTCTTGCCGCCAGTGCAGCCGCAGCCCGATCACATGCTGGTAGAACTCGAGCTGGCGATCGAGATCCGCAACGTTTAGGTGAACGTGTCCGGGGCGGGTAGCAGGGTCGATCCGGAATTCGCCGGCGGAAGTGGCCATAGCTACCGGCATTTTTACCCTCAAACCCACTGCTTCGGGAGGACTTGCTGTTAGACTTGTGCCGTTCCCCCCATGAACAAAGAACTACTGAGCGGCGTTCCGCTCTTCGCCTCCCTGGAGCCGAGCGATATCGATTATCTGGCTGATAGTCTGACCCCCGAGCACATCGATGCGGGGGTCGTGCTGTTTCGGGAAGGGGAACAGGAGGGGCACGCCTGCGTATTGTTGGAGGGTGAGGTGGAGATCATCAAGTCGCTCGGAACCAATGACGAGCGGCTGTTAGCCGTGCGCGGGCCAGGCACGGCCATCGGAGAGATGAGCCTCTTCAGCGAGGACGCCCGGCGCACCGCCAGCTGCCGTGCCAAAACCCCGATTCAGATCCTGCCCATTCGCCGCGAACACCTCGACACCCTACTGCGGCGAAAGCCGTCGCTAGCCTATGAGATGGTCCGGACGTTGAGCCGGCGACTGGAGGAGACCGAGAACCTCACCATCGCCGACTTGCGGCAAAAGAATCGGGAGCTGCAGCAGGCCTACGATGAATTGGCCGCCGCCCAGGCCGAGTTGGTCGAGAAGGAACGGCTGGAGCGTGAGCTGGAGGTGGCGCGCGACATTCAGCTCAGCCTATTGCCGAATGAATTGCCTCAGCGTGATCGCCTGGACATCGGCCTGCGGTTCGTTCCGATGCGAGCCGTCGGGGGCGACTTCTACGACTTTGTCGAGGGGCAAGAGGATTCGATCGGGATTGCGGTGGGAGACGTCGCCGGACACGGTGTGCCGGCGGCGCTGTTCATGGCGCTGACCGTCACTTTGCTGCGGGCCGAAGCTCGCCGTTCCCGTGAACCCGGAGAAATCCTGCGGGCGGTGAACCGGCAGCTGCTCGATTCGACCGATTCGGGGATGTTTGTGACCTTGCTATATGGGGTGATCGACACCAAGGTTGGAGAGTTCCGCTACGCTCGAGCCGGGCACCCGTTGCCGGTGGTGTTCGATTCGCAGCGCCGGCCGGTTGAGGTGGCGCTGGGGGTCGGTCAGCCGCTGGGGACATTCGACGACCTCGCCATCGACGAGGGCACGATTCCTTTGGCAGGGGGCAGTTTGTTGGTGATGTACACCGATGGAGTTACCGAGGCGGTCGACGAGCGCGGGAAGCAATTCGACGAGGGCCCGCTGGCGGCGGCGCTCGATCACAGCCGGGAGCAGCCCCCACAGCAGGTTTGCGACGCGCTGTGGGAGGCGCTCCAATCTCATGCTGCGGACCAAACACAGGAGGACGACATCACGCTCCTGGCGATTGGGGTGAGATGAAGAGGCAAGCTGAAGTGCCGCCAGGCAGTTCTTGAGCCGGGGATCGTGAGATCGGATAGCGCTGGAGAGCCCATGGTCGGAGAACTTCATGTCTTCATCGAACGTTACGCGGAAGGCTATCGGCAGCGCTACATCGCCTTGCAGCGCGCCGAGTGGGAGGCCTACACGGACGGCACTCCCGAAAAGCTGGAGCGCCAGGCCAAGACCAAGCGGGCGCTCATCGAATTCCTGTCCGTTCCGGAAGCCTTCGCCGAGCTAAAACGTGGGGACCAATCCGCGCCACAGGATCCGCTGCTACGCCGCCAGGTGCGGTTGTTGCGCAATCAGGCCGAGCGATATCAGATGGATCCGGACTCGATCGCGCAGATCACCGAACTCAATCAGCAGCTGAATCGGACCTTTCTCAATTTCCGCGCACAGCTGGGCGGGGAACGGGTAGGGGACAATGCGTTGAAGCAAATCCTGCGGCTCGAGACCGATTCGACCCGCCGGCGGCAGGCTTGGGAGGCGAGCAAGCAAGTCGGCGTTGAGGTCGCGAGCACGATCCGCGAACTGGTCCGGACCCGGAACCGTGCCGCCCGCTCGCTTGGGTACGCCGACTACCGGACGATGTCGCTTGCTCTGGATGAGATCGACGGTTCTGAGCTGGAGGCGGTGATCGATGGCCTCTACCGCTCAACGCAGTCGAGCTATGCGCTGGCCAAGGCCGAGCTGGATAGGCGACTGGGAGCGCGATTTGGTGTTGAGCCGGAGGCGCTGCGCCCCTGGCACTACTCTGACCCGTTTTTCCAGGAGGCTCCCCAGGTTTTCGAATACGACCTAGATCGGTACTTCGCCTCGGCCCAGCCGCAGGATTTCGCGGTGCGGACCTTTGATTCTCTGGGATTGGATGTCCGCGATGTGCTGGATCGTAGCGACCTCTTCGAGCGCCAAGGGAAGTATCAACACGCGGCCTGTTTCAACTTGGATCGGGAGGGCGATGTGCGGGTGATCGCCAACCTGGGAGGCGACTACGAGTCGGCCACCACCATGCTCCATGAGCTTGGCCATGCGGTCTACTCAAAATACGTCGATCCGGAACTGCCCTGGCTACTCCGCACTTACAACCACTTGATAACCACGGAAGCGATGGCCATTCTATGTGGACGCTTCCCCAGTGACGCTGGTTGGCTCGGTGACGTCATGGGAATTCCGCAACCAGAGCTGGACCGGACGCTGGAGGCGGTCGGCGCACACCGCCGATTGGAACAGATGGTCGTGTCCCGCTGGATGAGCGTGGTTGTCGAATTCGAACGGGAGTTGTACCGTGATCCGGAGCAGGATCTGAATTCACTCTGGTGGGACCTGGTTGAACGCTACCAGCGTGTCTCCCGGCCGGAAGGAAGAGAGGCGCCGGACTGGGCCTCCAAAATCCACATCTCCCTGTATCCGGTCTACTACCAGAACTACCTGCTGGGACAGTTGATGTCCCATCAATGGGAAGCCGAACTGATTCGCCGCTTCGGATCTGTGGCGGGGAATCGGCAAGCTGGAGATTGGCTGCGGGCGCAGATCATTCAGCCCGGCAACCAGCAAGAGTGGAACGCGGCCCTGGAACGCGCCACGGGAGAGCGCCTGAACCCGGCGCACTTCGCAGCGCGCATCTGAGTTGCTTTTGGATCTGACCGGCGCCTGACGGCGGCCGTGACCGCTAGGAGGTCGCCGCGACCGGCTCCTGCACCGAGTATTTCACCAACAGCCGGAAGATGTCCGACTCGGTGATGATTCCGACCAGTTTCTCCCCATCCAAGACTGGAAGGCCGGCGATCTTGTTGTCCAGCATCAGTTGGGCCGCCTCGCCGATGGTGCTGTCGGGAGACACAGTAATCAGCTGACGGGTCATCACTTGATCGATATTCAGCTTGCTGAGCAGGTAGTTGAGTTCCCATATGCTCAGCGAAGTCGCCTCGGAAGCCTCCGCCCCGCGAATATCGCCGCGGGTGATGATCCCCACCAGCCGCTCGCCGTCCATGACGGGCAACCTCCGGACCTTGTTTTCGCTCATGATCCGGTGAGCATCCGAGAGCGGGGTAGAGACTTGGATCACAACCGGGTTGGTGGTCATCCAATCGCGAACCATCTCGTTCATGCGCATAGCCATACTCCGATGTCGGTGTACTGCGTCGATTACGCAGTTAATTTGTACGATCGCGGGCAGTATAGGGCATCTCGCCCATGCGCGGCAGTGAGCACTGTCACCGTGGATTTCAACGATCTGCCTCAGCTTTCTGTGAGTTGCGCTTGATCTGTGAGGAGGTGACGCGGTGCGGCCGGTTGGGTTTGGTGGGAACTTGTCCGGCTCGCCTGCCGCGGTCTAGCCGGACAGGATCAGCGGAGAGCCATGCAATGGATGGTCCATCACGTGGATCGCCACTCCATACGCCGCGGCTAGATCGTTCGGAGTCAGGACCTGGCGTGCGGTCCCAACCCTGGCCAGGCTGCCGTTAGAGAGCAGTCCGACCCGGTCGGAGTAGCGGGCAACCAGATTGAGGTCATGCAGGGCGATCAGCACGCTGATTCCCTGATCACGAGCCAGTTCGACCACCAGGCTCAAGGTCCGGTCTTGGTGCCGCAGGTCGAGGTGGGCGGTCGGCTCGTCCAGCAGCAGCACGGCCGGCATCTGTGCCAGAGCGCGGGCGATCAACACTCGCTGTTGCTCGCCTCCGGAGAGTTCGCCCATCCGCCGACCGGCCAGCGCGTCAGTCGCAGTTCGTCGCATGGCTTCTGCGGCCAGTTCGCGATCGTGAGGTCCTTCTCGTTCCAACCAGCCCAGGTGGGCAGTGCGCCCCATCAGCACCACCTGTCCGGCGGTGAAAGCGGGCGGAACGTGGGTCGCCTGCGGTACAACGCCGATCCGGCGGGCGCGCTGCTGTGGCCGCAGCTCTGAAACGTCTAGCCCCTGGGCCAGTATCCGGCCGGTGGACGGTAACAATGTTCCGCTGGCGGCTTTGATCAGTGTCGACTTGCCAGTTCCGTTCGGGCCGACGACCGCGAACACTTCGCCCGGCGCAACCTCCAGCGAGATTCCGGTCAGCACCCGACGGCCAGCGTAGCCAAGTGAGACCTCCCTGAACTCCAGCTGAGCGTTCACCAGAAGACCTCGTTCTTGGCGCGGCGCAGCAGGTAAAGAAAGAACGGCGCCCCGATCACCGAAGTCACGATCCCCACCGGTAGCTCCTGCGGCGCGGCGGCCACCCGAGCCAGGATGTCCGAGGCCAGCAGCGCCACCGCTCCGCCGATCGTGGCGAGCGGAATCAGCCGGCGGTAGTCCGGACCCCAGACCATGCGCACCAGGTGTGGGACGATCAGCCCGATGAAGGCAATGATGCCGGAGAAGGCCACCGCGGTGGCGGCGGTCAGCGAGGCCGCTGCCACGATCACCAATTTGAACTTCTCTACGTCCAGCCCAAGCTGCAGCGCCTGCTCATCGCCGAACTGGAGCACGTTCAACGGCCGAGCCAGCAGGATCAACGTGACCAGTCCGATTGCCAGATAGGGCAGCGAGACCAGCACCGGCGACCAACCGCCGAGCGAGAAGCCTCCCAAGAGCCAGGTCAGCGCGCGGCGCAGCTCATTGGTGGACAGCAGCATCAGCATGCTGGTCAGCGCGGAAGCGAAAGTGCCGACTGCCACGCCTGCCAGCAGCAGGGTGGTCACGGGCGTCGAACGGCCGACGCGGGCGATGCGATAGACGATTGCCACTGTGATCAGCGCGCCCAGGAAGGCTGCTAGCGGAACCGCTGCCAGGCCCAGCAGATCGCTGGGCCAGTGGAGCGCCATGGCGGCGATCGCGCCCAGCCCGGCGCCGGCCGCCACGCCGATGATGTACGGATCAGCCAGCGGATTGCGGAACAGGCCCTGATAGGCTGCCCCGCTGCCGGCCAGCGCCATGCCGGCCAGCGCGATCATCGCGGTATGCGGCAGCCTGATTTGGAAGAGGATGGTCTCGAAGGCCGCCGGCCAGTCGGCCGTCAGCCCAAGCGCCGGGATTCGCTCGGCCAGCATGCGGAGCACGGTCACCGGAGGGATGCCGACCGGGCCGACTCCGGCGTTCAACACCAGCATCAGCAGCAGGAGACCCCCGGTCCATAGCCAGCCTGAAGTGCGGGCAGCGCTGGATATCGAGACGCCAGGGCTGGGATGGGTCAATTCTGAGCTCACTGGCCAAACAGATCGGGATGCAGGATGGCAGCCAGTTTCTCCAGCCCGTCGACCAGCCGTGGCCCGGGCAGGTCGATCAAGTCGGTGTCAAGGGCGTACACACGGCCGTTGGTCACTGCCTGCAGTCCGGTCCAGCCGGCACGTTCGCCCAGGCTCTCCACGCTGGTCGGCACGAATGGACCCGATCCGAAAATGATGACCGACGGATCGCGTACCACAATCTCCTCTAGGCTGAGCTGCCCCCATCCCTGGATGTCGGCCGCGATGTTCTGGCCGGCCACCAGGTCGAACACCATTTGCTGAAAAGTGCCGGCACCGGTGGTCCACGGGGCACTGGGATCGCTGCCATCGATCTCATAGAAGACGCTGACCGGCTGCGCATCTCCCACGGTTTCAAGCACCTGTTCGTACCGGTCTCGCAGTTGCTGTACCAAACTGCTCGCTTCGGTCTGATGGCCGGTGAGCACTCCGACCGTCTCGATGCTGGCGAACAGCCCTTCAAAATCGACTGGGTTGATCACCGCGAACACGGTCAAGTCGACCGCCTCCAGCGCCTGTATTTGCTCCGGCGGCGTGATCGCGCCTGCCAGCACCAAATCCGGATCGAGCCCCAGAATCGCTTCAACGTTCAGATCCCCGAAGGTGCTTCCAATGCTGGTCACCTCGAGCGCGGCCTCCGGGTAGTCGGAGAAGTCATCCCGACCGACCGTTTGTCCACCTGCTCCGACAGCGAACAGGATCTCGGTGTTTGAGGGGACGATTGAGACGATCCGGCTGGCCGGCGCGGACAACTCGACCGGGCGGCCGAGTCCGTCAACCAGTTCAATCCCGGCCGATTCGGTCGGTGGGATGGCGGTCGGAGGCTCATGGGTCGCCGGCTGGGCGGTCGCGGTTGGAGCTGCCGGTGGCTGCGCGGTCGGCGCGGCCGAGCTTGAACAACCGTAGGTTGTGAGCCCGATCAGCAGCGCTAGCACGAGTGTGCGTTTCATTGCTCTTTGGTCCTTTCTCGGTCGCCAGTTGCTCATTGCATGCACAAAAAAACCCCGCCGCTCAGGCTGGGGTCTGTTCAAAGATGCCGCCGGTTCCTCACCCCTTTCCTCGAGAGTGGCAAGAACACAGAGCGGGCGGGCGGCCTGGCTCGTCCCCGGTTGGGGACCTACAGTTGCGGGTCAGCGCCGGACTTCGACCAAAAGGCCGTCACCGGCTTCGCCATTGTGCCCTCCCATCCGGGGGGCGGGCACCCGATCTGGTTACCTATTCGGTTGTCGCCACCAATGGTAACCCCGAATGGCCCGATTCAAGTCACGAGCGTCGGGCCGGATGCTGTCCAGGCGAGAAGCGAACGGTTGCCATTAGCCGCGCCCCGCGGGCTGCAGAGGCCGATGCCCCAAAGCAGAAGGACATGACCGCCAACCTGCACAAGATCGACCATATCGTGGTGTTGATGCTGGTCGCGGGGTACGAGGCCCTAACCCGCATCCGTCAGGATCAATCGATTGAGCAGCGCATCCGCGACCTTGGCGCGCTGATCAAGGAAGAGGGCGAAATCTTCAAGCTGCGGATGGTCAGCGACGGGATAGGGTTCATAAGGAAACGCTTGGAAGTTGTGGCCTGATGAATCGGCCGATTCCATTCATCTTTCGATGGGTTGCAGAGCGCTCCGACTATCCGGCCTGGTCCATCCATCCCTCGATCGGATGCAGCACCGTCTGACAATTCAGCCTAGTCCACCAGCCGCTCGACCGGCTGCAGCAACGTCAGCAAATCGTCACGGCACTCCAACACTTCTCCGCGAGCGCCGTCGGAAGTGCGAGACCATCGTTCCCGCAGCAGAACTTCGCCGGTCTCCTGCCGATAGCTGACGACCAGCCGATCCCCATCGAATTCCAGGGCCGCGAATCCACAGTATCCGACCGGGGTGCCATCCACCGTCCCGGCCACCCGTTGATCGCAGAAGACCAGATTGCGCTGGCGACGGATCGGCATGTCGATATCTTCGATGGGCATGCCGCCGTGGCCGATGCAGCGGGCCCTGACCCGCGGCCCGCGCGGGTGGGCTTGCCAGGCGCCATAGCCGGCCAATCGGTGCTCGTGACCCCAGAACCAGAGCAGGTAGCGGGAGTCGTTCCCGAGGGCGCGGCCCAGCCGTCCATACTCGGTTTCGAATGCGCTAAACCACTGGTGGTGAGAGAGCAGGATGATCGGGCGGCGATCCGGCACGGCGAGCACGTTCTGCTCGAGCCAGCGCCGGTTCGCGGCCTGGAGCTTGATCCACCACGGCATCAGCTCTAACCCGGGGATCAGCTTTGCGCTGTAACCGCTGTCCAGACCAACGATCCGCCAGTAGTCGTTCTCCAAACAGAAGAAGCTGGCCGGCTGGCCGAAAACCTGCTGGATGGCGCGGAAATAGGCATGCCCGCCTGAGTACATCTCATGGTTCCCGTTCAGGGCGTAGCTCGGCAGCGCGGTAATGCCCTGACGGCGCTCAAGGTTCCCCCGCGGCCAGTCATCGTCGCCCAAGAAGTACTCATCAAACTCTTCCTGCTTTCCGACGAAGTACACATCGCCCAGGTGAATGGTGATCTGGGGTTCGAGCTCGAGCATCTGGTCCCGCACTCGGTAGGCGCTCATCGTTCCGGAACCCCAATCGCCTGCCAGACCGACCGTGAGCTGTTCTGGCATCACGTGTATGCCGGCCCGCGAATCGCTCAGATCGTAAGTAAGGAAGGGGTGGCGACCCTTGATCACCGTAGCCAGATAGTCGCCGAGCCAGTCCCAGAATGATGCCTTGAGCAACTCGCCGGTGTATCGAACGTTGTGTGTGAACTGATGAGAGCGAGCGCTGTCGCGGGGGGTACCCAGCAAGTCAGCCGGATTGCGTTTGCTTTCGGTTGGCATGATCGCAGGCTTCGGCACAACAGATCGGTGCGGTGCCGGACCGCTTTAGTTTAGGCCGTGAGGTCGAAACCGCAATTCGGGCAGACGGGGGTACCGGCCTCGGTGACGTGCCCACAGTTGCCACAGGCGATCGGCTGCTGGAATCCGAGCGGCCCGCCGCAGGCCAGGCAGTTAGGGCCGCCCACCGGGTTGGCTGTGCCGCAATAGGGGCAGGTGAGCCGCCGCAGCCGTTCCGAGATCTCGTAGGAGGCGCCCAACGCGGCAGCGGTGCTCTTCAAGGTCTGCATGACCTGTTCGGCTAGCTGCAGCGAAGAAATATCCTGGGCGACGTCATCCAGCCGTCCAATGATTGACGCCGGACGGAGCAGCGCCATCAACGCGGTTTGGCCGAGGCTGGCCGCCACCCCCAGCCACTGCTGTTCTCCGAGTTTGACGTGGACTCCGTCTTCGACCTGGTTGAGCTGCACTGAGATGGCGGTTGGCCCGCCGGAGCGTCGCATCGACGGCGAACCGATCTGGACCGCCAGGCTGCCTCCCCTTCCGCGTAGCTGGGCCCGCAGATCGCCCTGATTGAAGCGTGACATCAGCGAGTTCGCCAGATCCTGAACCGTGATATTGCCGTGAAAGGTGCGCTGGTCCATGGTCACCGTTCCTCGAGAACGAGGTTGCCGCATAGTATCATGCTCCGCATCGGATGCAGGGGACATCAAGCTGACGGACGGCCGACCCTTCGCTCAGAGCGTGACTTCGTGAACGACGCAGAGCCATCACCCGCGCGGTTGCAGTCTGCCGTCAGATTTCTGGGCCTGAAGCCAGACGTACTGGCCCTGCTGAGCATGGTGGTCCTGGTCGGCCTGGGAGAGAAGATGGCCGAGCGCTTCCTGCCACTGTACCTGGTGGCGTTGGGGGGCGGAGCGCTATCGGTTGGGTTGTTGAATGGGTTGGACAATCTGCTCAGTGCCCTGTACTCGTTCCCCGGCGGGTACCTCAGTGACCGGTTTGGATACAAGCGGGCACTGGTCGTCTTCAATCTGTTGGCGATGGCAGGCTACGCTGTGGTGATCGCCTTCCCGACCTGGCAGGCGGTCATTTTGGGATCTTTTTTGTTCCTGTCGTGGACCGCCATTTCGCTGCCCGCCACGATGGACCTGGTCTCCAAGGTGCTTCCGACCAGCAAGCGCACGATGGGAGTTTCGATGCACTCGTTGGTGCGTCGAATCCCGATGGCGCTTGGCCCGCTCCTGGGAGGCGCGTTGATCGGCCTGTATGGCGAGCTACGCGGCGTCCGATTGGCATTCGTCATCGCGCTGGTGCTCGGCATGGTATCCCTGGTGCTGCAACAACGGCTGATCCACGAGGATCATCGGCATGCGCTGTCGGCCGAACGGAACCCGCTGCGCGCAATCGGCTTGCTGCCCGCCGACCTGCGGAGGTTGTTGGTAGCCGATATCTTGGTGCGATTCTGCGAGCAGATTCCATATGCCTTTGTTGTGATCTGGGCCGTGACCGTCAATGGCCTCCGGCCGTTTCAATTCGGGATCCTGACTGCGGTCGAGATGGCCACCGCGGTGCTGATCTACGTCCCGGTGGCCTACTTCGCGGATCGCAGCACCAAAAAACCGTTCGTGGTGGCGACCTTCGGCTTCTTCACCTTGTTTCCGCTGGTGCTGCTGATCTCGCGATCGTTTCAAATGATGCTGCTGGCGTTCGTGATCCGGGGCCTCAAGGAGTTTGGTGAACCGACTCGTAAGGCATTGATCATGGACTTGGCGCCGGAGGGCAGGAAGGCCGGAGCCTTCGGGGTCTACTATCTGCTGCGAGACGTGGTGGTTTCACTGGCAGCCTTTGGCGGAGCGTTGCTGTGGGATCCGGCTGTGGCGGCCAGGCTGTCCGAGTTCTTTGGGGTGGGGCAAGGCTTTTTCTTACGGATTGGGACTATTGCCTCGCCCCAAACCAACCTGCTGGTCGCCGCCGGCTTTGGCCTGTTTGGGACGCTAGTGTTCGCGATGTTTGGCCGCGATCTCGGCCGACCGCCAGAGCAAGCGGCCGGAGCTGGCTAAGCTGATTTCGCAAGTGTCTGCGGTGTTTGGCCGCGACCTCGGCCGACCGCCAGAGCACGCGGTCGGAGATGACCATGATGATCCCGCTAGCTTGCTGGCGGATTGACAAAGCGTGTGCTGCTGATCCGAATCAGAGCTTGTGAAGTAGTTAATCGCGTAAGGAGGGCATGATGCCACGAGTCGTTCATTTTGAGTTGCCTGCGGATGATCCGCAGCGTGCAATCGATTTCTACCGCAAGGTGTTCGGGTGGAAGATCGAGAAATGGGAGGGGCCGATGGAGTACTGGCTGATCACCACCGGCACCGAGGGGGAACCAGGCATTGACGGGGGGCTCGCCAAGCGCAGCGATCCGAGCACTGGCGTGGAGAACACAGTCGACGTCGAGTCAGTGGACGAGGCGATTGCACTGGTTGAGGCCAACGGCGGGAAAGTCATTCGCCCCAAGGGCGCGGTCCAGGGCGTCGGCTGGGTCGCGTACTGTGAGGACACCGAGGGTAACCGCTTCGGTTTGATGCAGAGCGATCCAGAGCTGATGTAATCGGCCGCCGCGCCGACTCGGGCCGCC
Organism: uncultured Anaerolineaceae bacterium; assembly: GCA_964524585.1. Lineage (GTDB taxonomy): Bacteria > Chloroflexota > Anaerolineae > Anaerolineales > E44-bin32 > JADFRG01. Next base: position 329 of record CAZGCX010000070.1, on the reverse strand, counting down.
AACTGAATCAATCGGTCCGGATCACAATCAGCTTGTCGGTGCCGGACTCGGCGCCCCAGATCTCACCCGGCCGGCCCAGGATCTGCCGCACGCCGGCATTGGGGGTGGGCAAGGGGTAGACCTCGAACTGCTCGGTCTGCGGATCGAACTGCAGCAGCGCATTCGACCCGAAGTCGCTAAGCCAGACCTGATCCTGCTGGTCCACATAGACCGCATACGGCATCGGACGGCTCCCGGGCAAGTCCCACTCCACCCAGCTTCCATCGCCTGGATCGTAGCGCGCCAGTTTTCCTGCGTTCCACTCGCTTACCCACAAGACGCCGGATGAG
>CAZGCX010000069.1:3621-11502 GCA_964524585.1 uncultured Anaerolineaceae bacterium | reverse complement strand
CACTCCGGACTCCAGGCGCGAGACGTTTGCTTGGTCTCCTTTGTCCAGCGATGAGACCTTATCCAGTACAACCGGGGGGTCGCCCGGCCAGACCGGGATCTCCTCAGAAACCGCGAGCGAGATATCGTAAATGCGCATCAGGGCGGCGGATTATAGATTCGATCCAGACAGAATGCGAACAGCCGGAGTTCGGGAGCTATAATCGGCCAAGTGAGCCGGAGATCAGCATGAATTGGGATGTGATCGACCGCACGATCCAAGAACAGTTGGAGGCCTCGCTGGCCGAGCTTGCTCGGCTATGCGCACAACCAAGCGTGTCCGCCCAGGGGCTGGGGATGCGGGAATGCGCTGAGCTGGTGGAACAGATGCTCGCCAGCCGGGGCTTCGAATCCCGTATCCTGGCCACCGATGGCCATCCGGTGGTATTCGGCGAGCGAAAGGGCCGGGGCGACCGGACCCTGCTGCTGTATAACCATTACGACGTACAGCCCCCGGAGCCGATCGAGCTCTGGGAAACTCCACCATTCGAGCCGAGCCGGCGAGATGGACAGTTGTTTGCCAGGGGTGTGAGCGACGACAAGGGTCACATCTTGACCCGCTTGGCCGCAATCGATGCGCTGTTGGAGGCCACGGGAGAGCTGCCGTGCAATATCAAGTTCATTATTGAGGGCGAAGAGGAGACCGGAAGCGTCCACCTGCCGGAGTTCATTCGCGGCCACAAGGACATGTTGGCTGCCGACGCCTGCTTGTGGGAATTTGGCGAGGTCAATCAGGACGGCGTTCCGGTTCAATACGCCGGGATGCGGGGGATCTGCTACGTGGAGCTGAACGTTGAAACTGCAGCCAAAGACTCGCATTCCGGATTGACCGGATCGGTCTTTCACAACGCGGCCTGGAGGCTGGTGTGGGCGCTGCGAACTCTGAAGGGCTCAGATGAGTTGATCCGGCTCCCCGGTTTCTACGATCGCGTAGTGCCGCCCAGTGAGCGCGATCTGGAACTGCTGGCGATGAACCCGGATCCGGCCGACCACTTCCGTGAGCAATACGGCGTCAAAGATTTCATTAAGGGGATGGAGGGCGGGCTCGAGCTGAAGCGAGAACAGATCTTTGTGCCAACCTGCACGATTTGCGGCATCACGACCGGCTATCAGGGAAAGGGCTCCAAGACCGTCCTGCCGGCTGCGGCCTCAGCCAAAGTCGACTTCCGCCTGGTCCCCGATCAGCGGCCGGACGAAGTCCTGCAGCAGCTGCGGGCCCACCTCGATCAAGGTGGCTTCAACGATGTGACCTTTGAGTGGCTGGGCGGCGGACCGCCGGCGCGCACCGATCCCGACGATCCATTCCTGCAGCTGGTGGTCCAATCCGCCAAGGATGTGTACGGCACGCCGATGCTGATCAAGCCCATGGCCGGCGGGTCGGGCCCCAATCACGCCTTCATTCACGATCTGGGCCTGCCGGTTGCAACCGCCGGCATCGGATATCCGGGCACCAACGCCCACGCGCCGAACGAAAACATCGTGATTGAGAACTTCGTGCGCGGCGTACGTCACACTGCCCGCATTCTGGGATACTTCGGCGCTGGAGAGATGCCGGCCTGACGCAGGCTAATCATCGACGTTGGCCGGATAGATCATCTACAGCCCATCACCGATGCGCTCATCGGCTGGTCAATCCCTTGATCAGACCCGGGAGGTATAATCCGGCCCGACGATTCGGGGCGTGGCGCAGCCCGGTAGCGCACCTGCATGGGGTGCAGGGGGTCGGCGGTTCAAATCCGCCCGCCCCGACCTAGGACCGTCGAGCGAGCTCGACGGTCCTTCTGGTTGGCCGAGCGTTCCCGGTGTTCGAGGCCATAGCACAATGAGAGTGCAGCTCTTCGCAACCTGCTTGGTCGATAGCCTGTTCCCGGAAGTGGGACAGGCAACATTCGACGTCCTGGAACGGGCCGGGGTGCAGGTTGACTTCCCGGCCGGCCAGACCTGTTGTGGCCAGCCGCTGCTGAACGCCGGAATGGTCGAGCAGGCGCGCCTGCTTGCACGCCAGACAGTGCGGGCCCTGCACGACGAACGCCTGGTGGTGGTGCCCTCCGGATCGTGTGCCGAGATGATCCGACACCGCTATCCGCAACTGCTGGCCGACGACCCCGAATTGGGTGGCGCTGCGCGAGCCCTGGCGCAACGCACCTACGAATTCAGCCAATTCCTGATCGATGAGTTGTTGGTATCGGACTTTGGCGCCGAGTCGCCGGCGGTGTTCGCCTATCACCCCTCCTGTCACCTGCTGCGCGGCCTTGGCGTTGACCGCCAGCCCTTGGCGCTGCTGGGAGCGGTGTCCGGGGCCTCGGTACGGCGGCTGGACGCCGAATGCTGTGGCTTCGGAGGGGTGTTCTCTGTCGAACACGCCCAGATCTCCGCCGAAATGCTGGGCCGCACCCTGGAAAGGGTGAATGAGGCCGGAGCAGAGGCGGTGGTCGGCTGCGATGTCAGCTGTCTCATGCAAATCGAAGGCGGCCTGCGCCGGTCCGGCTCGTCAGTGCGATGTGCACATCTGGCGCAGGTCTTGGCCGGCCAGCGGCCGGGGCTGCGGTGAGCAGTTCGAGCGCCCTCGACTGGGGCTTTTCGAGAGCGACCCCGGGGAAAGACCCGGGTTCCGATGAAGACTAGTTTTGTCGAGCGGGTTGGCCAGTCGCTGGCGGATGAGACCCTACAGCGACAACTCGATCGCAACGCCGAGGTGCGGCAGCGCGCCCGGCGGGCGGCGTGGGCCGAGCTTCCCGACATCGAAGCATCACGCGCGCGGGCCAAGGCGATCCGTCAAGAAGTCATCACCAAGCTGGATCGCTACCTTGGTCAGTTTGTCGATCGGCTGACTCGCAACGGCATCCAGGTCCACCGGGCAGCCGATGCGGCCGAGGCCTGCCGGCTGGTGGTCGAGATCGCAAGGCAGCACGACGCGACTCTGGTGGCCAAGTCCAAGTCGATGGTCACCGAAGAGATCGGGCTCAACCGAGCGTTGGAGGCGGCCGGGATTCAGTCGGTCGAGACCGACCTGGGCGAATACATCGTGCAGCTGCGGGGAGAGCCACCCTCTCATCTGCTTGCACCGGCGCTGCACCTCTCCCGCCAACAAGTCGCCGAGACCTTTCGCCAACGACTGGAAGCCGATGTCTCGGATGAGATCGCGGATCTCAACCAGGTCGCTCGCCAATCGCTGCGCGAGGTCTTCTTGACCGCCCAAATCGGCGTCACCGGTGTGAATTTCGGCGTGGCTGAGACCGGGACACTGTGCGTGGTGACCAATGAGGGCAACGCCCGCATGGTGAATACTCTCCCGCCAGTGCAGATCGGCGTGATGGGGATCGAGCGTTTGGTGCCGACTCTGCCCGATCTGGCATTGCTGCTGCGTCTGCTGGTCCGATCCGCCACCGGACAGAAGATGTCGAGCTATGTGTCGCTGATCCACGGGCCGCGCGGCGCTTCGGAGCCTGACGGGGCCCGGGAACGACACCTGATTCTGGTGGACAATGGCCGCTCACAGCTGCGGGCCGGCCCGTTGGCGGAGTCACTCAATTGCATTCGTTGCGGGGCGTGCATCAATGCCTGCCCGGTGTACCGCGAGGCCGGCGGACACGCTTATCAAAGCGTGTACTCTGGCCCGATTGGATCCGTGATCAGCCCAGGATTGCTCGGAGTCGCCCGCTACGGTGAGCTGGCTAAGGCGTCCACTCTGTGTGGCGCCTGCGTCGAGGCCTGCCCGGTCGGGATCGACCTGCCCGCGATGTTGCTGGAAGTCCGCGCTCAACCCGGACAGGTGCCCGGCCCCCTGAATTCAGGCTTGCGTTGGTACGCCCGGGCGGCCAAATCGGCCTGGCGGTTCCGGTTGGCGCAGCGGCTGGCGGCACTGGCGGTACAGCTGTTGCCCCGCCGCTCCGGCTGGATCCGGCGCCTTCCCGGACCCCTGGCAGCCTGGACCAGGTTTAGAGACTTCCCACCATTTGCCTCCCGCCCGCTGCGGGCGCGGCTCAGGCCGGTCGGCCGCGCGGTAAGTCCCCGCCAACCCGAGATCGAGCCGATTGTGACCCCGACGCCTGGAACTCCACCCGAGCCGGAGGTTGATCGTCCGGCTCGCTTTGAGCGCGAGCTCGGCCAGATTGGCGGCGAGGTCCACCGTTGCAGCGAAGCCGAGCTCCCGGATCGGCTGGTCGGCCAGCTGTTTATCCTGGGAGTCAGCCAGCTCCTGGTGTGGGGACCGGTCGAGCCGATTCTCTACACATTGAACCAACGACTCGAAAGCGATGGCTTTGAAACGTTGATCCCCGAGCTGCCGGCCAGCGGGGACCGGATCCCGGCGATCCGGACCTTCGCCCAGGCTCAGGTCGGGATTACCGGCGCAGTAGCTGCCTTCGCCGACACCGGGACCCTGGTGCTCTCCACTTCGAGCCGGCGATCGCTGATTCCGTCACTGCTGCCGGAAGTGCATATGGCCGTGCTGCGGGCCAAGGACATCTTCGAGAGTTTCGAAGCCTGGCTGGCAGCCGGCGGTGGGGGCTATGCCTCCAACAGCTCCAACCTGGTGTTCATCAGCGGTCCCTCGCGAACCGCCGATATTGACCTGACGCTCACGGTCGGCGTGCATGGCCCCAAGCAGCTGATGGTGTTCTTGGTCGAATGAGCGCTCAGCCGGTGCTTAGTTCCACGCCGGCCATCGTCTCCAACACACCGATCACCGCCGAGTTGTCTTGCTCGCCCAGGCCGAGCTGGAGCATGGCCTCGAACAGCTGGAAGCTGATGGCGGCGGCGGGCAGGGGTACTCCATAGGTGCGGGCCGTGTCCAGCACGATCCCCAGGTCCTTGTGCATCATGTGTGCTTTGAATCCCGGCTGGCGCTGACCGGCAAACAGCCGGGCCGGCTTGACATCCAGAGTCCAGCACTGCGCGGCTCCGCCCCGGATCGCCTCCACCACTCGCTGCGGTGCAACCCCCGCCTTTTGCGCCAGCATCAGGAGCTCGGCCATACCGACCATTTGGGCGGCCACCATCACCTGATTGCATGCCTTGGCGACCTGGCCGGCCCCGCTGTCTCCAACGTAGGTGATGGTCTTCCCCATCGCCTCGAATACCGGCAGCGCCCGCTCGAAGGCTGAGGGGGGACCCCCGACCATGATGGCCAGCGTGCCGGCTTGGGCGCCGACGTCACCACCGGAAACCGGCGCGTCCAACGACTCGACCCCGTGCTCAGCCAGGGCGGCCGCGATGCTCCTGGCGGTGGCGGGCTTGATCGTGCTGTTGTCTATGAAGATGGTCCCCGATGCCGCCCCGTGGACGATGCCGTCCGGTCCCAGCACGACCTGCTCAACGTCCGGCGAGTCGGGCAGATTGGTCATCACCAGTTCGCTGACCTCGGCCACCGCCCGCGGCGAGTCGGCTGCCTGTGCTCCCGCCGACACCAGTTCATCGACTGCCGGCTGGCTCCGATTATGAACGGTGAGTTCGAAACCGCCTTTAAGCAGGTTGCGCGCAATCGGCTTTCCCATCAGACCGAGTCCGATGTACCCGACTCTCTTGATCATGGGCTGCTCCTTGGAATTCGGTTGGAGGGCGCTGGGTCGGCTAGCTGCCCGGCAGCTCAGGCTGGGCGATCTGATAGTCCAAGTCGATCTGGGCGCTGCCGGCGTCACCAACCACAAGCGGTTGCACCAGTCTAACCTGATCAATCAAACACAGTTCTTCTTTTTCTGCCTCGCAGTAGTACAGGCTGAGGTCGACGATCAGAGTGCCGGTCCCGGCAGAAAACTCGAATTCAAAACTCATGGGGAAGACTGGTCCCGCGACGGTGAGGTTGGCAGACTGTGGGGCGCTCAGCACTTCCCCTTCAGATTCCCAGCGCACCGCGGTCGGCGCCAGGTCGTTGAACTTGTAGCCGGCCGGGACGCTAACGTTGAGAGTCACGGTCACGTTCCCGGCGGCCAGAGCGAGCTCCGGCAAGTCGACCGCATTCGACAGACCCGGGACGGAATTCGGGGTGAAGGCCTCAATGCCGCTCAGCACCAGCGTGCGGGTGCCACCGCCTGCCAAATCCACCACCCGGATTGCGTGGTTGTTGGTATCGGCGACGTACAGCTGCCCTTCCATCAAGCTCATACCACCCGGCTCGTAGAACAGCGGGTCTGTTCCGTCTCGCCAGCCAGGCTCACCGCCCCACAGCGTCGTGATCTGGGTCGACTCCGGATCCAGCAGCTTGATCTTGCTATTGTAGGTGTCGGCAACGTACAACGAGTCCTCGTCGCTTGCAACGCCCAGCGGATGCTGGATGCGCGCCTCGCTGCCAGTGCCGTCCAGATCCCCGAAGTCGAACAGGCTCCGGCCGCTTCCGATCAAGGTGCCGACTTGCGCCTCTTCGCCCGACAGATCGACCCACCGGATGGCACTGCCCTCCGAGTCGGCGAAATACAGTCGGTCGTCTGGTCCAAGAGTGAGGCCGCTGGGTTGGGCCAACTCAGCCGAGAGGGGCGGCCCGTCCAGGTACCCCTCGCGTCCGTTTCCGGCGAACGGCTCCAGCCGGCCGGAGGTCAGGTCCAGCCGCCAGATCTGGTGCGAGCCCGCCATCGCGATATAGAGCAGGTCTCCATCCAGGGCCAAGTCCCACGGAGAGCTGAGCTCGACTGCTGGCGCCTGGCCGGGCGCCGGCGGGTACGTGAGGGCCTGAGATCCGGTTCCGGCAATGGTGCTCACCGCACCTGATTCGAGTTCGATGGCCCGAACCGCGTGGTTGTCCACATCGGCCACATACAGGACCTGCGACGGTCGATCAAGCGCCATTCCCTGTGGGTTGTTGAAACGAGCGGCGACGCCCTCGGCATTGGTCAAGCCGGCATCGCCGGAGCCATAGACCGCCACCACCTTGCCGGAGGACAATGCCGCCTGGACGACCCGGTTGTGCCCGCTGTCGGCGATGAAGATGCGATCTTGCGCCGGGTCTGCCAGCACTTTGCCCGGGAAGGAGAGTACCGTCGAGGGCAGACCTTCTCGTTCCAGTTTCAGGTCGAGCGGTGTCCGATCCATCAAACCGCGTTGATCAAACTCTCCAATCAGGGACTGAATCACGGGCTGGAACACGGTGTATACGCCCTCGCCAGAGTGGCCCCCCACCACATTGCCGAGTGGATCGATCAGGACCAACGTCGGCCAGGCGCGTACGCCCCAGGTGTTCCAGACCGTGAATTGGTTGTCGTTGACCACCGGATGCTCCAACCCGTAGCGCAGGATGATTTGACGGATATTGTCGGTCTCGCCCTCGTGTTCGAATTTGGCCGAGTGGACCCCGATGACCACCAACTCGTTCGCAAACTGCTGCTCCAGCTGCTTCAGCCCCGGGAAGTTGTGCATGCAGTTGATGCAGCCGTAGGTCCAGAAATCAAGCAGCACCAGCTTGCCGTGCAGCTCCTCCAGGGCCAGTGGCCGTTCGGTGTTGAGCCACTCCAGGCCCGGCGGAAACTCCGGCGCTGGCGTGGTGCCGGCATACGAAGTCTCGGATCCGGTGGAGGTCGCACCGGGAACCGGTAGCTGCTCCGGCGGCTGTTCAAGCGGCGCGGGGGGAGGGACGGTCTCGATGGCTTGCACCGGGGCAGACTGGCAGGCGGCCAGCATCATCGCAGCCGCGAGCAGTGAGAATGCCGCGGGCAACCTCACGGCCGCAGGCAACCTGACGGCCGCGGGCAACCTGACGGCCGCGGGCACCCTGACAGCCGCGGGCAACCTCACGGCCGTAGGCTTGGGATCGAAATGACGGGGCGGCATCTGAGCGACACCCTACTGCGGCCAGATTAATGAAGACTTATGCTCGATGGTATAGAATTGCGACATGCCCCTGTAGCTCAGATGG
>CAZGCX010000069.1:0-3611 GCA_964524585.1 uncultured Anaerolineaceae bacterium | reverse complement strand
TTCGAGTCGCGGCAGGGGTACACAGCCCCGACCTGGCGTCGGGGCTGTCGGTTTGATGGACCAGAACAGGCTTGAGGCCGGTCGGGCGATCGAGGGAATCTGAAGCGGCTCCCGATCGCCTGCTACTTCCCCATTCGCTCGCGAAGTGCCTCGGTAAGCGCCGGAACGACCTGGTGCAAGTCGCCCACCACGCCGAATCGCGCCAGTTTGAATATCGGAGCGTCCGGGTCCTTGTTGATCGCCACGATGGTCTTGGCAGTGCGCATTCCAGCCAGGTGTTGAATGGCGCCTGAGATTCCACAAGCAATATACAGATCCGGCGAGACCACCTTGCCGGTCTGACCGACCTGGTGGGAATACGGGATGTAGCCGGCGTCGACCGCTGCCCGGCTGGCCCCGACTGCAGCTCCCAGCACCTCGGCCAGTTCGCCGATCAGTTTGAACCCTTGCTGGGCCCGCCAAATCTCCTGCTGCTTCTCGTCGGTGATCTCAGCCGGGGGCTCAAGAGCCGGATTGTTGGAGGTGCCGCGGCCGCCGGAGACAATGACCGCCGCGTCCGCCAGGCTGACCCCACCCTCCGACTCCTTGCTGCCCAGAACCTCGGTCTGCGGAGCAGCGAGCTCGATCTCGACCGGGGTGACTTCACCGCCGGCAGTACCCTCGGACGGCATGGCAAAGGCCCGGGTGCGAAGGGTGATGACCTGCGGCCGGCGTTCCTGGTTCACTTCCTTGGTTAGCAGCTTGCCGGCGTAGATCGGCCGGGTGACCAGGATCGATTCGCCCTGACGTTCCAGTGCGATGACGTCGGTTGAGACTCCGGTATCCAGGTCGATCGCCAACATCCCGGCCAGCTCGCGGGATCGGCTGGTGGTCGGAAACAGCACTACCTCCGGCGCCGCCCGCTTCACCAGCTGCCCCAGCGCCTCGGCATACGGCTCCGGCCGGAAGTGCTTCAACTCGGAGTGTTCGGCCAGCAGCACCTGCTGGGCGCCGAAGGCCAGTGCGCGATCTGCCACCTCCCGAACCTGTTCCCCCAGCACGGCCGCCTTGATCTCGCCACCGTTGGCAATCTCTCGGGCGGCGGTGAACAGCTCCCAACTGGCGGATACCGCCTCGCCACCGACCTGATCGATGTAGATCAGTACCATCAGATCACCTTCTCCTCGATCAGCCGGTCGGCCAGCTTGGCCGCCATTGCAGCAGGCGTGTCCCCCTCGATGAATTCGCACTCCGTCTCGGTCTTGGTTGGCTGCAGGATTTTGGGCCACTCGAGCGCCGGTACTGGCGCCGGATCCAACCCGAGATCGGCGAACCCCCACGACGGTATTTCTGCTTTGGACGCTTTTCGGATTCCCATGAATGATGGATAGCGCGGCTCGTTGATCTCCTTCACCACGCTGACCACGGCGGGAAGCGGGCTGCGAACCACCTCTCGCCCCTCCTCCAGCAGCCTTTCCACGGTGATCGAAGCTCCGGGCTCCAGTTCGCTGACCCCTGCTACTAGGCTGAGCGACGGCCAGCCAAGCCGCCGGGCCACTTGCGGTCCGGTGACCGCGGTATCGCTGTCGACTGCGGATTTGCCAAAGAAGGCCAGCTCGATCGAGCCCAGCTTCTGGATCCCAGCCGCCAATGCAGCGGAGGCGACCAACGTATCGGCGCCAGCCGCTGCCGGGTCGTCGATCAGGATTGCCGCGTCACAGCCCATTGCAAGGGCCTGCTTCAACGCCTCCTTGGCGCCCTCCGGCCCCAAGCAAAGCGCGGTGACCTGGCCGCCGTGCGCCTCTTTAGTAACCAAGGCTTCCTCCACCGCGTACTCATCCCACGGGTTGAGCACCAGCGGCGTCTCGCCCCAGACCGGCTTTCCGCCTTCGACCGTTACGGTGGCGGCGGTGTCGGCGGTCTGTTTCACGCAAACTACGATTTCCAAAGCACGCTCCTTGGTTGGTGAACGGGATTAAGCGCCCGGCGACTGCCAGAGGTCGGGATCGTAGGCCGGCATCTCTCGGCGCAGCGGGCGGTCGGCGCGCGAACCCAACGCGTATTCGGCCTGGATCAATGAGTGAATCTCGTTGGTCCCTTCATAGATCATCGCTCCTCGAGCATTGCGCAGATAGCGTTCAACGTTGTATTCGTCGCTGTAGCCATAGGCTCCATGGACCGCGATCGCCTCTGAGGCGGCTTCGAAGGAGGCCTGGGTGGCGAACTGCTTGGCCATAGAGGTTTCAAGCGTATTTCGAACGCCCTGGTTCTTGAGCCAGCCGGCCTGCAGGTACAGCAGCCGGGCGATCTGGTAGTCGCGCGCCATGCGGGCGATCTTAGCCTTGATTAGCTGATGCTCAGAGATCGGCTGCCCAAATGCTGTCCGCTGGCTTGCGTAGTCGACGCTGGCCTCCAAGCATGCACGGATCAGCCCGGCCGCGCCGGCGGCGACCGTATAGCGTCCGCTGTCGAAGCCGGACATGGTGACCTTGAATCCCTCGCCCTGCTCGCCGACCCGATTGCGCTCCGGGACCCGCACGTCCTGCATCGAAATCCATCCGGTGGAGCCGGCACGCACTCCCAGCTTCCCCTTTAGGTCGCCAGTCGATACTCCCTTGGCGTGCAGGTCCACAATGAATGAGGTCAACGCCCGGCTGGGCTTTTCCGGGTTTGGGTCGGTGCGTGCGGTCAGCAGCGCGTAATCTGCCTTGCTGGCCAACGAGATCCACATCTTTTCGCCGTTCAACAGGTAGTCGGAGCCATCGCGCTTGGCAAAGGTCTGGATGTTGGCGACATCCGACCCGGTGCCCGGCTCAGAGAACGCGCCGCAGCCGATGGCTTCGCCCTTGGCCAGGGGGGTCAGATACTGCTCGAGCTGCTGCTCGGTGCCCCACTGCAGTAGGGTCAGACTGGATAGTCCCACGTGGACCGACATGACAACTCGCAGCGTCGTGTCGACTGCCTCCAGCTCCTCGCAGGCCAAGCCAAGTGCGATGAAGTCCATCCCCTGGCCACCGTACTTGACCGGCAGGCAGATTCCGAGAATTCCAAGCTCGGCCATTCGCGGCAGCACGTCGGGGGACATTTCTTGCTTGCGATCCCACTCCCGGATGCTGGGAGCCACTTCCTTCTGGGCGAAGTCGCGCACCAGGTTCTGGACCATCTCATGTTCGGGGGTCGGCTTGAAGTCCATACAGCGATCTCCGGGGGTGACGGTGGCAATTATAGCCGTGCCGGCGAGGCTATCGGAACGGGTGGCAAACCCATGAGTCGTTTCGGCTGGTGCTGGTTCGGCCCAGCCGGCCAATCTATAATCCGGGTCCACTCATGGCTTCCCGCGCCGCTCACTTACTGCTCGCGATCGGACTGCTGTTGCTCATCGGGGCCACTCCCTTCCCGGTGCGTTTCGCCGGGGAACTTCATGCGGCACAAACCGCTCTGAGCGCCGGACGGCCTGAGCTGGCGCTGCCTCAGCTTCAGTCGGCGCTCGCACGGGAACCTGCCATGGCGTCGTCTTCGCGTTCGAGGACGCCGCGCTCAGGGACATCGAAGACTATCTTTCCGTGCGCGAGACGTGCGCGGCGACGGAAGTCCCCGTGAAACTCCCGGACGAAACCGAGGTCGCGGCGCTG
>CAZGCX010000068.1:0-11610 GCA_964524585.1 uncultured Anaerolineaceae bacterium | reverse complement strand
AGGGCCAGCAACGACCAGGGGATCAACTCAAACTGCGGGCGAAAAATCACGGTCAGCACGATCATGGTCGGGACCACGGTGATCATGGCGACCGTCTTGCTGGCCAGCATATCGGAGGTGGCGGTGACCACCGGGTGGATTGGCCGAAGCAGCAGCGAATTGAAGTCACCACGCCGAATCTGCCACTCCATCGCCCAGGGGCTCCAGCCGGTAGTGATGTTGCGAACGAACATCCAGGCGATGAAGTAGCCGGCAAACTCGCCGACCGTGAATCCACCCACCTCCCCGCCCTGCTCGCGGGCCACCGTAGTCCACACGATCAGGTAGATCAGCGACTCGACCAGCAGCCCGATCAGCTGCATTCCTTCCTGCACCCGATATTGGAAGGCACCGATGATGTAGGCCTTGAAGCCGGCCCACAGCACTTGAACGAAGTGCCTCACGCTTCAACCGGCTCCGTGGAGGGAACGTTCTTGCCCTCTGAAAAAACGGTTTCGATCACATCTTCAATCGGGGGGTCTTCAACCGACAGATCTACGATTGGAACCTCCTGCAACAGACGGGCTGTCACTCGCGGCACGTCTTCCCGAGGGATGCGAAACGAGATACTTCCCATTCCCGAGTCGACGATTTCTCCGTAGCTACTGAGGTCCAGCCCCTGCTCAGCCGGTTTCACAATCACCTTCTTGTGGCTGGTGAAGCGGTCGGCGAGATCGGACAGGTTGCCGTCGAACAGGATGGTGCCGTGGTGGATCACGATCACCCGCCGGCACAGCGCCACAACGTCGGCCATGTAGTGCGAGGTCAGCAGCACGGTGGCGTTCTGCTCCTGGTTGTACTCAGCGATAAATCGTCGGATTCGGCGCTGCATCGGGACGTCGAGGCCGAGGGTCGGCTCGTCCAGGAACAGCACGCTGGGGCGGTGGATTAGGGCGCCGGCGATCTCGACTTTCATGCGCTCTCCCAACGAGAGGTTGCGCACTGGCTTTTTCACCAGGTCCCCCAGTTCGAGCAGCTCAATGAACTCCTGCTTGGTGCGCTCGAACTGGCCGGGTTCGATCTCATAGATCGCCTGAAACAAATCGTAGGAATCGATCGCTGGGATGTCCCAGATCAGCTGGTTGCGCTGACCAGTCACCATCGTGATCTGGCGCAGGAACTCGCGTTCCCGCTTGTGCGGAATGTAGCCCAGCACTCGCCCCTCTCCGCTGGTAGGGTAGAGCAGGCCGGAGAGCATCTTCAGCGAGGTGGTCTTCCCGGCGCCGTTCGGGCCGAGGAAGCCGACGATCTCCCCCGGCTGAATATCAAAACTGATCGCCTTCACTGCTTCGACGGGCTTCTTCTCACGCTTGAAGATACCGCGCAGCGCGGCCCGCAGCCCAGCCGAGCGCTCGCTGACGATATAGGTCTTGGTGAGGTCTTTGACCTCGATGGCAGGATTCGACATGTGTTCGCTAGCCGACCGAGAGTGTCGCCAGAGGGACACCAAAAGACCCTCTCCCCCTGGAGGCAGAGGGTCTGCACAGCCCAAAAGTATAAACGAGGTTCGGAGTCGGCTACGGTGCGATGAGCGGTTTCAGCAGGCCCCAGGTGCGTGCGCCATTGGTGGTGTTGACCAGCGCGATCGCTTCCCCGGTTCGAGCCACCGCCCATCCGACCAGGTCGCTCACGAAGCTAAACTGCCCGTCCCACTCGACGGTCTTCACCCACTCCCAGTTCTGGCCGCCATCGACGCTCTGGTAGATCTTCTGATTGCCATAGGCGTAGGCGGTGCGTTGGTTGAGCAGAATCAAATCGCCTCCCGGATACAGATGGCTGCTCCAGGTGGATCCGCCGTCGTGGGTGATGTAGACCAAGTTCAGTTTCAGACCAGTAGCGCAGCTCACGGCCAAGGCCCCGTCCAGCGGATTGATGAGCTGTGGTGAATGGCCCTCGCAGATCTCGGTGTCGAAGAGCTCCGGCCGGTTCACCGGGGCCGGCAGCGGCATTGATCGCCAATTGCGACCGCCATCGACAGTCACTGCCAGTTGAGGAGCCGTTTCCGGGCAATCCGCCAGGCTGGCCCAGCCAACATTGTTGTCGACGAATTGGAGGGCGCTCTTACGGCAGCTCTGAAGTCCGCCTTCGGCGGGCGTGATCAGTGGCGCCCAGCTCAGGCCGCCGTCGGTGGTCCGCAGCAGGTAGATCGGGTAGCGATGCATCCCGGCTGGCCCGTGACGCGCCAGCAACCACCCGTTCTCAGTATCTTGAAAACCGAGCTGTGGCGGGTATTCGCTGGTGCCGAGGAATTCCAGGTCGAATGGGTCGCTCGCGCTCCAGCTTTCCCCGGCGTCCTGGGTTGCCCACACCCGCAGCCCCATCTGTAGCGGCTCGATCGTATCCGGGTAGTACAAGACCCAGCCGTTCTGGGCGTTGACAAAGGAGCCTACTGCGATCTTGGCCGGTTGGCCAAGCTCGGCACGCGGCTCCGGCGGGGTGACGTCCTGCCAGTGGGATCCGCCATCATTGGTGCGGAACACGTGATCGGACGGACCTTGCAGGCCGCCAATTGCCCAGCCCAAATCGTCGCTGACCATCTGAATGTGCGTCACCTGGATCTGGCGTCCGGTCTCAAGATGCAGGATTGGGCTGCCAAGCGCCGCTTCGGTTGGCTCGATCGCACGCGTGGGCTCATCGATCGAGCTCTGCTCGGCAGGGGTTCCTTCGCCTGGCGGCCGCTCGCCGACCGCCTCCTCCGCGGGCTCTCCACCGCCGCCGAAGGGCAGGCTGCAGGCTGCCAGCAGCACCACCGACAGGAATGGAACGACAAGTCGCAACTGTTTCATCTATGCACCCTGGTTCAGTCTAGAGTGATAGACAATCCGACGGAAGCGGCCCTAGAGTACTTTCAGGTTCGACTGATGGTCCTGCCTGCTCGGTAAGGCGCAAGGATATCCGGGCGGCCCTAACCGCTCAGCATCGCCTCGAGCTGATCTACGTAGCCCGACATCACCTGAAAGGTCTGCTCGACCGGCTCGGGAGAGGTGAGGTCTACCCCGGCCCGCTTGAGCGCCACCAACGGATACTCGGCGCCGCCGACCTTGAGGAACCCCAGATAGTCCTCGACCGCTCCCTGCTCCCCGTTGAGCACTCGTTGAGAGAGCGCATGCGCTCCGGCAATACCGGTTGCGTACTGATACACGTAGTAATCCTGATACATATGCAGGTACTGGGCCCAGGAGATGCCGACCCGCGCCGGGTCGATGGCCATCACCTCTCCATATGGCTCCTGAAATAGCTCCGCCACCAGCTTGTTCATTCCGTCGGCGTTCAGACCTTCTCCTCGCTCGACGCGCTGGTGGGTCTCCAGCTCGAAGCGGGCCAGCGTCGGCATGGTCAGGAAGTAGCGATAGAAATTGGCCATCGCCTCCTCGATCAGATGGATCTTCAGCGTCTGATCGGTGGTGTTGGCCAGTAAGTGTGCGCGCACCATCGCTTGATGGAAGTTGGAGGCTACTTCGGCAGCGAAGATCGAATACTGGCCGTAGATCACCGGTTGATTTCTCCAGGCCAGGTAGGAGTGCATCGAATGCCCAAGCTCATGCGCCAAGGTGCTGAGGCTGAGCACGTTGTCCTTGTAGCTCATCACAATGAACGGGTAATTCTCCGGCGTGCCGAAGGAGAACGCACCCTGCCGCTTGCCCCGATTGGGATACACGTCGATCCAGCGCTGCTCCATACATCCCTTGCGCATCACCGAGACGTACTCGTCGCCCATCGGCTGGAGCCCCTCACAGATCCAGTCCACGGCCTGCTGGAACGACACTTCCGGCACCTGGTCGTTCACCGGCGCCCAGACGTCGTAGGGCTGCATCTGCTCCACCCCCAACGCCTGCTGCTTCACCCGAAAGTAGCGGTACCAGACGTCAACGTGCTTGCGAAAGGTGTCGATCAGGTTGTGGAACACTTCCTGGGGAACGTTGTACTCAAATAACGCCGCCGCCAATGACGACTCGTGGCGGCGCGCACGCGCCTGAAATATGTTCTGGCGAATGGAGCTGCTCAGGTTGGCCGCCAGCGTGTTCTTGAACTCCAAGTACTTGTCAGCATAGCTCTCCCAGGCAGTCCGTCGGGCCTCCCGGTCCGGGCTGTTCAGGATTCCGCCGATCGAGCCTTGCGAGACCGGAATCTGATTTCCGTTGCTGTCCACCGCCGGCTCGAAGTCGAGGTCAGCATCCACCAGGGCCCGGGCCGTATTCTGGGTGCCCAGGAACAAACCGGCCAGCGTGCCCAGCAGTTGCTCGATCTCCATCGAGCGGACGTGCTGCTGCCTGCGAAATAGGTCGTCCGCGTAGTGTTGGTAGGGAGCCAACTCCGGCTGCTTGAGCCACTCATTTAGCGTGTCCTGGCCGATGGACAAGAGCTCCGGGTCCAGGAACGCGACCGCACCAAAGGTCTGGCCAAGCAGACCCTCACCCTGGCCCTGCATCTCGGCCGCCGCCTGGTTCTCGGTGTCTACGGCAGCCGACATTCCGGCATACATGTAAACGCTAAAGGCACGCAGGATCAGACCTTCGATGAGCTGGATAGCCTCGAGCAGCTTGGAGGGGCCCTCTGCCAAGTGCCCCTGCATTTGCTCTAGCTGCCCAAGGTCCGCCACCAGTGACTTCAGTTCATCGGCCCAAGCCTGTGGGCTTTCGAAGACGCTCTCCGCGTTCCAGGTGAATTCCTTAGGGGCGTCCTTGCGTTCACGCATTGCCAAATCCATGTTTCACTCCCGTTCTCAAGCTGCAATCAACGGCCAGACAATCATCAAATCCGATCATCCATCACTTGCTCATCGCCAGCCGTGACCCGGTCGTACCGTGGGCTGGTCCAATTCAGCAGGGTCCAACCGAGGAGGGCGGAGATCGACGAGGCAACAAGAATAGCGCTCTTGGCGGTCGCCAGGCTGCCCGGGTCCACAAAGGCCGACTGTGCAATAAACAACGAGATGGTAAAGCCGATACCGGCCAGAAAGCTGGCGCTCAGGAATTGCCGCCAACCGACATCGGGCGGCATCTCAGCCAATCCCAGTCTGCTGGACAGCCAGGCGAACAGTGAGACACCCAGCGGCTTGCCCAACACCAGGCCGACGATGATACCCAGGCCAACCGGTTGTCCTAGATGTTTGAGCGCGCCCGACCCGAGCGCGATGCCGGCATTGGCCAAGGCAAAGACCGGTAGCACCAGGTAGGTTGTCCACGGCTGCAGCGAGTGCTCCAGCCGTTGAGCCGGCGGTTCCAGACGGTCCAAGATCACTTTCAGGGTGCGGACCACTGCCAATTCCTGGTGCTCACTGGCCTGATACTCATACCGATTGAGCACTGTATCGGTCTGAGCCAGCAATTGCCGGGTATTGGCCGGGCTGCGTGTCGGGATGGTGGCTGCCAGCAGCACCCCCGCCAGCGTCGGATGAATGCCAGACTGGAGCAACGCCAGCCACAGCCCGATGCCCAACAGCGCGTAAGGCATTGGTGAATAGACCCTGGCCCGATTGAGCGCCAGGAGCCCGAGAATGATGACACCGGCGATCAGAAGGTTGGTGAGGTCCAGCTGGCCGGAGTAGAACAGGGCAATCACCAGAATCCCCCCGACATCGTCGGCAATCGCCATGGCGGTAAAGAAGATCTTCAAGGAAAGCGGGATTCGACCACGCAACACGGTTAGAACGCCGAGCGTGAAGGCGATATCGGTAGCGATCGGGATTGCCCAGCCCCGCATCGCATCCGGCTGGGAGTTGTTGAACAGGGCGTAGATCGCCGCCGGGCCCAGCATTCCGCCCAGCGCCGCGGCCAGCGGCAGCGCGGCTTTCTTCGGACTGGCAAGTTCTCCAGCAGTCAGTTCGCGCTTGATCTCCAAACCAAGCACGAAGAAGAAGATCACCATCAACCCGTCATTGATCCAGTTCAGCAAAGGTTCGGCCAGGTGCAGACTGCCGAGCTCGAAGCCGAGTTCGAGATTGAGCACCGAGAAATATCCGGCTGCGGATCCCGAATTCGCCCAGAGCAGCGCCAGCGAAGCGAAAATCAACAGCATCAGACCGCCGGAAGCTGCCATTCGGGTGAACTCTTGCGTGAGCTCGCGAATACGCGCACCGAGCGGTTTGCGCACCGCCTCCAGCAGCGACTCTGGATCCCACGCGCCGTCATAGCGCAGATCGTTGATAAACCAGGTTGGTGTGCCGCGTACGCCGCTCTCCAGCCCGCTCCGGAAGTCGCTCCGGATCTTGCCAGCGTAGGTATGCTGCTTCAGATCGCGCTCGAACTGGGCCAGGTCCAGATCAAGGTCCCGCGCATAGTCCAACAGGTTTCGCTCTTCCAACTGATCCTGGTGGCTGAACAGCAAGCGGTGCATCTCCCAGAACTTCCCCTGGGCGCCGGCCGCCTCAGCAGCTTCTGCGGCCAATTTGGCGTGTGGATGAATGGTTCGGTTGGGGAAATGCCGCCAGGCCAGCCGAACTTGCTCGCCGAGTCGCTCTTCGACCTCTCGGACCGAATTCTCGGCACGACCGCAGTAGGGGCACTCGTAGTCGCCGTATTCGACGATGCTGGCACCGGCGTCCGCCGGCCCGCGCACGTGATCCTGCTCCGAAAGCGGCGGGGTCAGACGCGCCTGGGCTTCAGCGCTCATCAAAATCCGGAGCGAGGGTTCTGGTCACGATCGGGCAGCACGCGATGGTTTCAGAAGCTCAGCAAATCGTCGATCGCAGCGGTGATGCTCTGTGCGCCAGGCAACACCGCCTGCATCAAACTGGCGCTGTAGGGGGTCGGGAAGTCGGGAGCGGTCAGTCGCCGTGGAGGTGCGTCCAGATCCCGAAATGCTTCGGCGGCCACCGTGGCGACAATTTCGGCGCCGAATCCGGTGGTCCAGGTGTCCTCGTGCACCACCAGGCAGCGGCTGGTCCTGCGCACCGAGTCCAGCACCGTCTGGCGGTCCCATGGAATGATGGTGCGCAGGTCGATGAGCTCGACCTGATCCTCGAATGCTGAGGCGGCTTCCAAGGCGGGATAGACCATCGCTCCCCAGGTCACCAATGTGAGCAGATTGCCTTCCCGCAGCACCGCCGCCTCCCCAAACGGAACTCGATAGTCCTCGCCAGGATCCGGGCGACGAGCATCGGCCGTATCCAGTAGGGCGCGGTGCTCAAAGAAGTAGGTCGGATCTTCTCCGCGCAGCGCATTTCGCAGCAGCCCGGCCGCATCGGCGGCGTTGCTGGGAAACGCCAGCCGCCAGCCCGGCGAGTGTGCGTAGACCGACTCGCCGGTGACCGAGTGCCACGGATCGCCGATCACCTTGCCGTAGCCCACCGGAATGCGTACCACCATCGGTGCGGCAAATTTGCCGGCGGTGCGCCAGCGGATCGTTCCGCAGTCGTTTAGTTGCTCAGTGGCCGGGTCGGCATACTTGCGAAACTGAATCTCAGGGATCGGCAGCAGGCCGGCCAGTGCCAAACCGACCGAGCGCCCAATGATTCCCTCTTCGGAAAGCGAGGTGTCGAACACCCGCTGATCTCCGAAGTGGGCCTGCAATCCGATGGTGGCACCGTGCACTCCCCCTTTGAGACCGACATCCTCCCCGAAAACCATGGCGCGGGGATTTCGGCGCAGTTCCGTTTCCAGGACCGATCGAACGCAATCGATCAGATTGATGCGCGGCCCACCAGTTGCCGGCGGCCGCCTGACAGGAGCGGTGCGTGGCCCCAGTTCCGGGGTCATTCCCCCAACCTTCTGGTGGCTACCATCGAAAAACAAGTGACGGCCGGCCTGGTCCGGGGCGGGATCGGGTTGATTTCGGGCAGAGTCCAGCGCGGCGTGCAGCTCGGTCTCTGCCTCGCTGCGTATCTCGGCCATACGCTCCGCTCCGACCATCTGCTGCAGTGCCAGGAGCGGGTCACGCTTCGCCTCATCTTCACGTTGCTCAGCGCTCTTGTAGGCTTGATTGTCGATGAACGTGTGGCCGGAGAGCCGTGGCACTCGCAGGTGCAGCAGGCACGGCCCAGATCCACTGCGAATGTAAGCGACCGCCTCCTGAACCAGATCCGAGGTCCGTAGCGGATCGGTTCCGCTGCCGCTCAAGGTCAGGAGGTGGCGAAAGGCGGCCAGGTTGGCTGCGACATCGCCGCCCGGGGTCTGCAGCTCACCGCGCACCGAGATGCCGTATCCGTTATCCTCGATAAAGAACAGCATCGGCAACCGCAGCGTGGAGGCCATGGTGATCGCCGACCAGAAACCGTTGGTGGCGACCGCTCCGTCACCTGCCAGCGCTACCGCTATCGCACCTGTCCAATCAGACTCTTGAAGTTGCTCGGCCCGGTAGCGGATCGCCTGCGCCCAGCCGGCGGCCGGGGTGAACTGCGCCCCGACGTCGCCAGAGGCCGGCAATACGGTTGGACCGCTGCGAGGCGGCATGGAAAACACAACCCCCACGTCGCGGCCCTCCGAGGGGCTGCCGGTCTTTCCCATCCCGGCCGCCAGCGCCTCTTCCAGTTTCAATCCCACGCTCAACATGAAGGGGCGTGAGCGGTAGTACACACCGGCGGCGTCGTGCGCATGGTCCAGGCTGAGCGCTAACAGCACTTGCGCCAGCTCGTGGCCCTTGGCCGAGAACTGGTAAGGCACCTCTTTGGTCGGCGCCAGATCGGCCTCTTCCAACTCATCCAGCACTCGGGAGCGCAACACCAAGTGGGCGACCTGTTCCCAATCGAACCAGTGCGGCTCGGCAGCCGTGATCCGGATTTCCTGTTTCTCGGCCAAAGCAGTCGGATTATAACCTTGGGGGGTTTTGGCCCCGCGGAGCGGTCCGCTCGTCGTTCGGCGCAGGGAGTCAGCCGAGGACAATGATAAACTTCAGAGTCGGTGTGCGCGCTCTTCGTGGAGCGATGCCTGTGAACCAGGCATCGTTTTCAAATCAATGACCGAAAAACCTTCACTGATCACCGGCAACCGCCTCGGACTGGTCTATCAGCTTTCGAAGACCTTTAACTCTTCCCTGGATCTGGAAGACGTGCTCAATACCGTCATGGACGAGGTGATCGCAGCAGTGAATGCCGAACGTGGCTTCGTGGTGTTGCGCCAGCCGGATGGCCAGCTGGACTTTCGGGCTGCTCGCGGCATGGAGCACGAAACCATCGACGATCCCCAATTCGAGATCTCGCGGGGGGTAATCGGAGAGGTGATCGAGCAGGGCAAAGGGCTCCTGACCAGCGATGCCCAGCAAGACGAGCGCTTCAAGGAGCGGAAGAGCGTGATGAGCCTGCAGTTGCGCTCGATTCTCTGTTCGCCGCTGCAAGTCAAAGATCGGATCCTGGGCGCCATCTACGTCGACAACCGTCTGTACGCCGGGATCTTCACCAACGACGATCTGGAACTGCTGAACGCCATCTCGTCCAGCGCCGCCACCGCAATTGAGAACGCTCGCCTTTATCAGGTGGCGGTCGACAAGGGACGCATGGACCAGGAGCTCTCGATGGCCCGCCGGGTACAGACCGGGCTGATCCCCGATCAGGTCCCCGAGTTGGAGGGCTGGCAGTTTGCCGCCAGTTGGCTGCCGGCGCGCGAAGTGGCAGGCGACTTCTACGACTTTGTGCCCTCCGACGGCGACGGGATGGGACTGGTGATCGCCGATGTTACCGACAAAGGCATGGGCGCAGCTTTGTTTATGGCGCTCACCCGCAGCATGCTGCGTGCCAGCCTGGAATCATCGACCACGCCGGCCGAGGCAATCTCCAAGGCCAACCGTCTGATTTGCGCCAACTCCAGCAGTGCAATGCCGGTGACTTTGTTCTATGGCGAAGTGCATCCCGGCCAGAACGACCTGGTGTACGTGAATGCCGGCCACAACCCGCCACTGATCTACCGCTCGCAGACCAAAACCTTCGAGGAGCTGAGTCGTACCGGCATCGTTCTCGGCGTGGACGACTCGATCGTCCTGGAGCAGGACACCGCCAGGCTGGAGCCCGGCGACGTGGTGGTCTTTTACACCGACGGCGTGACCGACGCGCTCAACTCCGAGGTGAAAGCATTTGGAGATGAGCGTCTTCGTCAGGCGGTCTCCGCCAATGCTGACGGCACCGCGCAAGAAATCGCGGTTGGGCTGCTCCAGGCCATGCAAGGATTCATCGGCGGCGCTGAGCCTTTCGACGACATCACCCTGATGATCGCCAAGCGGGTATGACGGATCTGGCTGTCGGAGCCACCCTCAACGATCGCTACAGACTAGAAGACGAAATCGGCCGCGGTGGGATGGGCACGGTGTACCGCGCTCATGACACCACGCTCAACCGTGACGTGGCGGTCAAGCTGCTTTCAAATTCCGGGCTCGGCACAGAGGGCCGCGACCGGCTATTGAACGAAGCGCAAGCGATCGCCCAGCTCAGCCATCCCAACATCGTGTCAGTCTTCGACGCCGGCGAGCAGGACGACACCCCCTACATCGTGATGGAGGTGATCGAAGGAGCTAGCTTGCACGATCGGCCGCCGAATGACCTGGCTGCGATCGCTCGCGTGGCGGCACAGGTCTGCGCAGCGCTGGCTCACGCCCACAGCCACGGCGTAGTACACCGCGACCTGAAACCCGAAAACGTGCTGATCGCCGAAGACGGCGCCGCCAAGCTGATGGATTTCGGCATCGCCCGCTCGGTGGCCTCCCGCATGACGACCGAGGGCCAGATCGTTGGCACCGTCTTCTACCTGGCCCCGGAGATCGCACTCGGAAAAGAGTTCGATGGCCGCGCCGATCTGTACTCATTGGGCGTGATGCTTTATGAGCTGACCACCGGCGAGCTGCCGTTTTCCGGGGGCGACCCGCTGGCGGTGATCTCGCAGCACATCCACGCCTCGGTGGTCCCGCCACGGGCCAAGAACGAGCAAGTGCCGCCCCGGCTCGACGATCTGATCCTTAGCCTGATGGAGAAATCTCCGGACAACCGGCCGGCTTCCGCCGCCGAGGCGCAGAAGATGCTCGAGCGCAGCGATCTGCTTGATCCGGAAGCGGAAGGCGTCAAAGAGATCGCGGTCGTGCGGCGCATCGCCCGCGGCCGGTTTGTCGGGCGCGAGCAGGAGTTGATCGACGCCACCTCGTTATGGAACAAGGCGCTGGCCGGCGACGGGCAGCTGCTGCTGGTCAGCGGCGAGCCAGGCATCGGCAAGACCCGGTTGATTCGCGAGCTCTCCACTCAGGTCGAGGTCACCGGTGGCCGGTCGCTGATCGGCGAGTGCGAATCCGAAGGCGGCGCGCCCTACGCGCCATTCGCACAGATCATTCGCAAGACGCTGCGGCAAGGGGCACAGAACGGCTTCGAGCTGCCCGACTTCGTGCTCAGTGATCTGCTAGAGCTCACGCCGGAGCTGAAACCCTACTACCCCGACGTCCCCCCCAACCCGAAACTCGACCCGGAAGCCGAGCAGCAGCGGCTGTTCGAGAACGTGGTCGCTTTCTGCAAGGCGTTGAGCGAAAACGCACCGCTGATGCTGGTGATCGACGATGCCCACTGGGCCGACAGCAGCACGCTATCGTTGCTGCGCTACCTGGCCGGTCGAACGCAGAACCAGCGCACGCTGCTGGCCGCCACCTACCGTGAGGTGGAGATCG